>NZ_JALBGX010000058.1:0-41087 GCF_023006465.1 Rhizobium sp. PRIMUS64
CAGGCCCTGGACGACGGGACAGGCGGCAAGTGAGGTCAGCCGGCCACTGCGCCACAATGGCCAACCCTATACCGGGATCAATGTCCTGCTCCTCTGGTCCGAAACCATCGCTCGCGGCTTTGCCTCATCACGCTGGATGACGTTTCGCCAGGCAATCGAACTCGGCGGCGCCGTCCGCAAGGGCGAAACCGGCACAACCATAGTCTTTGCCAGTTCGTTCATCCGCACCGAGACGACCGAGACAGGCACGGAGATCGAAAAGGACATTCCATTCCTCAAGACCTACACCGTGTTCAACGCTGATCAGATCGCCGGTCTTCCTTACCGCTTTCATGAGATCGCACCTGTCCGGGATCCGATGAGCCGCATCGGCGATGCCGGCCGCTTCTTTGCCAATACCGGCGCACTCATCCGGCATGGCGGATCGGCTGCCTATTATGCTGCCATTCGTGATTACATCCAGATGCCATGCTTGGATGCCTTCCGGGACGATGCCGCCTATGTCGCCGTCCTCAGTCACGAGATGACGCACTGGACCGGGGCGCCGCGACGGCTTGACCGTAATCTCAGCCGCTACGCAAAAGACAGGAGCGAACGCGCCCGCGAAGAACTGATTGCCGAACTCGGCAGCTCGTTTCTCTGCGCCGATCTTGGCATCGTCCCCGAGCTCGAACCACGCCCCGACCACGCAAGCTATCTCGATGGCTGGCTTAAGGTTCTTGGCAACGACAAGCGCGCCATCTTTTCCGCGGCAGCGCATGCGCAGCGCGCCGTCGACTACCTGCATTCCTTGCAGCCGGAGTTCGACGAGGAGGCGGCGGCGTGAGCCGTCTCTTCCTTCACTCAACCATGAGAGACGCGGATGCGGATCACTGCAGCGGCCCATAACCTCGCGAGCGCTTCTTGCGCAAAAGGGCGAGCAGGAGATCGACGGCTTTTGCCTCGCTGTCGAAGACATGGATCTTCTGCTGTCTGCGGCTGCCGATGCGTCCCCAGCTGCGCACGAGCGAGGTCTCGCCGAAGAGGTTCGCCTCGATCGACAGCGCATAAAAGCGAGCCATGTTTTTGGCACGCTCTCTGCGTTCGATATAGACGTGATAGGGCTGAACTGTCATGCCGGCAGGATCGCAAACACCAGGTGAGGGTGTCCAACGACATTTGTGAATCGGTCAGGCCCGATCGATTCATCGGGGTGATGTGAACCGCTTGACTCAACTCTCCTGGCTTATCTCCTGCTTGGCAAACAATCTGGCAAATTCCGGGTCGGCATAATAGCGCAACTTTGTCGCAACGATTGGCCGCTGAACGGTGATGAACAGCAGTTCGGTCTCGGTATGCATGTTGCGAACTTCGTCGGGCGTCAGCGGCGATGAGTCTAGGATCGACGGAAGATAGTCATACAGGGAATGCGGGGTTTGGCTATCAGCCTGCCTCGGTCATTCCTTTGTCCTTTATGCGGCAAAATTCAATCAACTGCTCCGAGGTCATTGGTCGTGCCAGAGCGTAACCTTGCAATATATGGCAACCGAGATCTTTCAGGATCTTCGCATGCTCCATGGTCTCCACGCCCTCTGCAACGATGTCGATGTTCTGCGATCGGCCGATTTCGATGATGGAGGAGACCAGACGGCGCTGAGATGGAGATGCGATAATCGGCTTGATAATTTCGCGATCGATCTTCAGGCGTCGCGGCTCAAATCGAAGCAAACTGACGATACTGGCATGTTCGGTGCCGAAGTCATCGATCTCGATTTCGATGCCAAGCTTTTTGACGGCTGGAATGATCTCCTTGAGAACAGGTTGAAGATCATTGAAGGAGATTGTCTCGAGCAGCTCGAAACACAGACGACCCTTCGCGATGGGAAGCTCGGACAGCTCGGCAAGCAGATTTGCCTGCGCCAGTCGACGCGCTGAAATGTTGACCGAGACACGTGGAATTTGCATTCCCAAGCTGTCCCATCTTGTCAACTCGAACAGCGCCTTTTGCAGGATCAGCCTATCCATGTCGCCGGTGCGCCCCAGCTTTTCCGCGACGTCAAGAAATCTGTTCGGGGCGAGCAGACCCTTTTTCGGGTGATCCCAACGGGCCAGTGTCTCGACGCCGGCAATATCCAATGTGTTTGCATTGAACTGCGGTTGGAAGAACGCAACGAGTTCATCACGATCGAGCGCATGCGTGAATTCGTCCGCCAATTCTTTCGAATGGATCGCGGCGCTGCGAAGCTCTTCTGTAAAGACCGCAGCGCGGCCGCGGCCCGCCTTCTTCGCCTCGTAGAGAGCCAAATCGGCATCGAGAAGCAATTGACCGAGGTCCCGCCCGAGAGCACCTTCAGTCTCCCAGGCGACGCCGACGCTTGCACCGACAATACAGGCCGCACCGTCAATGAAGAGGGGTTGCTCGAGGGCATCGACAATTTGCCGGGCCAATGCGTTTGCCTTCGGCTCCGGATCGGCACTCCAGCTGGCGAAGATGAACTCATCTCCACCGATCCGAGCCGCTTCGTCGTTTGGACCAGCCAAATCGGCAAGGCGCGAAGCCGTTGCTTGCAAGACCGCGTCACCGCCGGCGTGCCCTTTCGTGTCGTTGATTTCTTTAAATCGATCGAGGTCGATATGAATGAGTATCAGACAATCTTGTGGACGAGGTCTCGGCGGTTGCGAGATCATCTGGTCGACAAATCGTCGATTGGGAAGCCCCGTCAATGCGTCATGCAATGACAGGTACTCCAGCCTCTGTCGTGCCCGAACGAGCTTTTTCTTGTGAAGGCGAAGCTTTTCGATCGTTCTTTGGCGTGATTTGGTCAGAAAACCGATCCAGACAATCGGCGCAACGACGCAAAATGCCAATAGGCTCGCGTAGAACTCAAAAGTGCCGATCCCGCTATTTTGGCCCCATCCCTGCTTTGGCAGTGCGGCGAGGGTCCATCGGCCATAAACCATATCAACGGATGTCTGGACCGGTTTCCTGGAAAAGGTTGCCAGGCTGCCGAAAAAAACCTGTTTGGGCGAATTCGGCTCCGGTACGGTGCTGATGGCGATCTCAAGCTCGGTCGAACCAAGGCCACTTTCCTGGTAAAGCTTTGGTATGTCTATTATTCCCGAAAGCAGGCCCCAAAAAGCCTGGCTTGTTCCGTCATTGATGTAGATCGGGCACCTGACCACAAAAGCGGTTCCACCTTGGACAAGCTCCACCGGGCCTGTGAGAACGATATTGTGCGTGTTGCGCGCCAGCATCGCGGCAGCCCGTTGCTTCTCATTGGTTCGGTAGTCGAGCCCGATGGCCTTTTCGTTTCCTTTCTCCGGATAAACCCACCTGACCACCATGTCGGGCGCAGCGGCGAAGCTTCGCAATTGTGAATCGGGCTGCAGGATCTGCGCGGCAAGTTTTGAAAAGCCGCTTTGGCCCATCTCTGGATTGACTGCGATGCCGGCCGCCAGCCCCTGCAACAACTTCACATTGCTGTTGAGGTTCGTCTGAAGCCGGGAGGATATGGTGGCAAGCTCGCCGGCAACGATGGAGCGTTCATCGGCCAGCGATCGCTCCAGCCGCCAGTTGGTTGCGACCCAGACGACGATTGCTGCAATAATTGCCGCAAATATTGCGGGCGCGAATGCGCCGGTGTGGCTTATTAGGGAGCGAGCGAGATTTCTTCGAAACTTCATCAGGTTGCCGGCGTGGATGACAGGCCCTCATCCTTGCACAGTTTCTTTAAGGCAACGCTAAACCTGCCAACGCTCATAAAGGAAAGCTGGCCTATTCGTTGCTCCTTAGAGCAGTTCAGTTTTTCACTGAAGCGCAGAACCGCTCTATCCTTTTGTTTTTACGCAATTCCGGACGGAAAACCGTTTCACACTTTTCCTGGAATTGCTCTAGGTCACCGGGCTGAAGTCGGCGGCAAGCACCGCATCCTTGAGCGCACGCGAGTAGGGATGCTGCGGGTTGTCCAGGACGGTACGGGCCTGTCCGCGCTCGACGATTTCGCCTTTGCGCATGATGATGATGTTGTCGCTGATGTAATAGGCGGTGGCGAGGTCGTGGGTGATGTAGACGATTGAGAGCCCGAGCTCGTTTTTCAAGCGGCCAAAGAGGTTGACGATGGCCATGCGCAGCGATGCGTCGACCATGGAGACCGGTTCATCTGCCACAAGCAGGCGGGGTTGCGGGATCAGCGCGCGGGCGATGGCGACGCGCTGAAGCTGGCCGCCCGACAATTCGTGGGGAAACCGGCCTTTCACCTCTTCAAGGGTCAGGCCGACATGGATGAGCGCGGCATCCGCCATCCGCTCCGCCTGCTCTCGGTCCGGCCGTTTTCCCGAGAACGAAAAATTGCGGGCGGTCTCGAAGAGATAACGGTCGACACGCTTCAGCGGATTGAAGGCTTCGAAGGGGTTCTGCAGAACCGGCTGGACCTCTTTCATGAACGCCCTGCGCTCGGCTCTGCTATGGATGGCGACGGTCCTGCCGCTGAATTGAAGCTCGCCTTCCGTTGGTTCGGTCTGGCCGAGGATCATCGCCGCGATCGTCGATTTTCCCGAGCCGGATTCGCCAACGATTGAGAGGATCTCCGGCTCCTCTCCCAGTTCGAAGCTGACATCCTTGACCGCCGTGATCAGGCGCCGGCCGAGCATGCCGCCCTGGCGGTAGACTTTCGTCACATGCGAGAGACTAAGAAGAGCACTCAAACCTGATCTCCCGTAACGGCAAAACACGCCACGCGCCGCTGCGGCTCGACGGTGACGAGCGGCGGAACCTTCTGCGAGCAAATCTCCATGCGCTTCGGACAGCGCGGGTGAAACCGGCAGCCTTCCGGCGGCATGGCGAGGTTCGGCGGACGACCCTCCAGCGAAGGGCGGGCCGTCGCATCGCCGATGCGCGGCAGACTGCCGACGAGGTGCTGCGTATAGGGGTGGAGCGGCATGTTGAAGAGTTTGGCGGTCGGCGCTTCCTCGACAAGACGCCCGGCATAGACAATGCCGATGCGGTCGGAGACCGTCGCGTGAACCCCCATATCATGGGTAACGAACAGGAAGGACGAGCCCATCTCGCGCTGGATTTCGCGGATCATCGACAGAACGTCGCGCTGAACGATCACGTCGAGCGCGGTCGTCGGTTCGTCGGCGATGATGAATTCCGGCGTCAGGATCGTCGCCAGTGCAATGGTCATGCGCTGGCGCATGCCGCCTGACAGTTCGTGGGGGTAGGCGTCGAGCAGATGCGGATCCAGCTTAAGCCGCTGCAGATGGGTGGCGACCCTTTCGAAAAACTCGCTCTTGCCGACCTTCATGTGGCGAAAGGCGAAATCGGTGAAGGAGTGACGGATCCGGCGCACCGGATTGAGCACATTCATCGAGCCCTGCATGATATAGGACAGATGCCGCCAGCGCAGCGCCAGGCGCTCTTCCGGCTTCATCGCGTAGATATCCTGGGTGCCGCCGTTGAAATGGAATGTCACTTTCCC
Source organism: Rhizobium sp. PRIMUS64 (assembly GCF_023006465.1). Lineage (NCBI taxonomy): Bacteria > Pseudomonadati > Pseudomonadota > Alphaproteobacteria > Hyphomicrobiales > Rhizobiaceae > Rhizobium > Rhizobium sp. PRIMUS64. Next base: position 5,460 of record NZ_JALBGX010000058.1, read on the forward strand.
GGACACGACCCTCAGCGGCGGCCGGATTGCGCCGGCGATGGTCTTGATCAATGTCGTCTTGCCGCTGCTCGATTCACCGGCAACGCCATAGACCTCGCCGCGGGCGATCGTCAGGCTGATATCGTCGACGGCGCGCACCTCGCGATCGACGCCGTAGAGGAAGGCACGGTAATAGGCTTTCAGATTCTCAATTTCGACCAAAGGATCCATACTAACTTCCCATCCGGTTCAGCCGGCTGCGCGGATCATTGTATTCGTTCATCGACATGGACAGCAGGAAGAGCGCCAGGAAGAGGACGACGATGACGGCGACGGGGGCGGCCACCCACCACCATATGCCTGATATCAGCGCCGAATGCGCATTGGCCCAATAGATCATCATGCCCATGGTCGGCGTCTCGATATCGGTGAAGCCGAGCACCGACAGGGTGATCTCCATGCCGATCGACCAGATCATGTTGTTCATCGTGGTGGCAAAGACGATCGGCAGAACGTAAGGCAGGTGCTCCTCGACGAGGATCTTGCGCATGCTCATGCCGGAATAGACGCTCTGGGTGGTGAAGGATCTCGTCTTCAGGCTGATCGCCACCGACCGGATGAGGCGTGCGTCATAGGACCAGCCGAGCGAGGCCATGATGACGATCAGCGCCGTCCAGGTCATGCTGTCCTTCAGTACGAAATAGAAAAGGATCAGCAGCGGAAATTGCGGGATGACCATGACGCTGTCGTTGATGGCCATCAGCACCCGGTCGACCGCACCGCCGGCATAACCGGCGACGAGGCCGACGACCAGCGAGATGATGCGTGAAATGAAGGCGACGCCGATGCCGAAAAACAGGGTGTTGCGAAGGGCGGTCGTCAATTGCCAGAAAACGTCCTGACCACGCGATGTCGTGCCGAGCCAATAGTCGCCGTCGGGCGGCATATCGGGCGGTAGAAGATAGATGTCCGTCGCGCCGTAAGGCGAGAAATAGGACACGACAATCAATCCGACGATGACGGCAAAGAGCAGCAGGCCGCAGAGGAATTCCATATTCTGGCGTGCGAGGTCGCGGACGATCGTAAACATGTTCTATTCCACCTTGATACGCGGATCGATCAGCGGGCTCAGAATGTCGATGATGAACACGGCCGCGGCAACGCCGACGATCGACAATGCGCTAAGGCCGAGCACCAGGCTGTAATCGCCGGCATGCACCGCTTCGATCAGCAGGTTGCCGATGCCGGGATAGCCGAAGACGATTTCGGTAATGACCGTGCCGTTGAAGATCGCGCCGAGCGACATGGCAAGCCCGGTAAATTGCGGCACCATGGCATTGCGGGAGATGTAGGAGCGGAGAATTTTCCGTTTGGGAACACCGCCGAGTTCGGCGAAGACGACATAATCCTCGGTGATGATGTTGGATACGAGGGCGCGCATCCCGATCAGCCAACTGCCGGTTCCCACAAGGATGAGAGAAAAGGCCGGCAGGATGGAGTGCTTCAGTATATCGAGGACCAGGGCGAAGGAGAGGTCCAGATTGGCGTTCATCTCGTAGCCGCCATTGATCGGCAGCACCGGCCAGAGATAGCCGAACACAATCAGAAGGACGAAGGCGAGAATGTAATAGGGAATGGGAAGCAGGGCGATGAAGACGAGGCTGACGGCCTTCGTCACCATATTCTTCCTATAATAGCCGGCGAGCGCGCCGATCGCATTGCCGAGCACGAAAGTGATCAGGGTCGACACCGTCATCAGCCCGATGGTCCAGGGCAGGGACCGGAGGATGATAGTGGAAACGGGTGTGGGAAAAGCCGATAGCGAGGGACCGAGATCACCGGTCGCAAGCCGAAGCCAGAAATGCAGGTATTGCTGCCAGATCGAGCCCTCCATTCCGTAAAGCTCGCGAAGCGACTGGCGCATCAGTTCGATCGCATTGGGATCGGACTGCCCCATCTGCGTGATGGCGCCTATGCTTTCTTCGACCGGATCGATCGGGGTCAGGTGGGTGACGAAGAATGTGATGGTCACGCCAAGAAATACGACGAGCAGAAACTGACCGAACCGCTTCAGCAAAAAGAGCAGATAAGACGTCATAGGGCAGTGGTTCCTCTCTGGTTCCCTTCATCGACAGGAAAGGATCGACGGACATGCCACATGCCCGTCGATTAGGGGGCCGGCGCGCAACACTCGCGCCGGCGTTGGGAGGATTATTTCGGTTGTGCCGGCTTCAGTTTGACCATCATCAGCCTGGAGTTGGCCCAATTCGGCACCGGGTCGGTATAGGGGTCTGATATCGTCGGATAGCCGGTCCAATAGGTCGTATCCATCGAGGTGAAGACGTTATACGACATCAGCGGGATCGTCGGCATTTCGCGGGCGACTAGCTTCAGATAATCCTTGCCGAGCTCGATGCCCTTGGGATCGTCGGCACCGATGCCGCGAATGCTTTCGATGATCTTATCGAGCTCCGGATTGCTCCAGCGCTGCCAGTTGCGCGGCGGCTGATTGTCACCCTTCTTGGCCACGAACTGCGAGTGCCAGCTGTCGAGGAAGAACGACAGGTCAGGATCGCCGCCCCAGGTCTCGACGCTCCAGGCAATCGCCACCTGGAAATCGCCGGGCTGGATTACCACCTGCAGTTTCGCGGCTGGCACGGCCTTGGCGTCGATACCGAACGCGGCCCATTGCTGGGCGATCAGCGTTCCGGCCCGGGTGAAGACCGAGCGTGTGTCGCCCTCGACCGTCATCCGGATCCTGAACGGCTGGCCGTCCGGGGTCATCCATTTGCCGCCGGTTTTCTTGAACCCGGCCTTTTGCAGAAGCTCGGTGGCTGCCTGCGGATCCGGCTTCCACCAGCCGTAGCCGAATGCCGTGCTGATCGCCTCCGGATCGGTCGGGATCTGGTCCTTGAACTTCGGCTGCTTGCGCAGGATATCGGCAATCTGCTGGCCGATGGTCGGATCATAGGGTTTGATCTTCCGTTTGCCGGTATCGACCTCGAAATCCTTCAGCCAATCCTGCATCGGCGCCTGATAGTCTTTCATCGTGGCCGCCGTCGGCGGTACGCCGAGCGCCGATAGCGTGGCAGCGCCACGGTAGCTCGCCATATCAACCGCCTTGATGTCGATCAGCAGGGCAAGAGCCCAGCGCACATCGGCATTGTCAAATGGCGGATCCTGCGTGTTGAAAATGACAGCCGGAAGTGTCGGATCCGGATGGGCGAAGGGGAAACCGGGGAACCAGGTTTCAACCGACTTGGATTTCTCCTTGAGGGTGAACATGCCCTCTGGCGTATTGTCGTGGATGATATCGAGATTGTGCTCGAGCTGAGCGATGGTGCGTTTATCCGGCGGGCCGGGATCGGCATAGGTTACATATTTCGGGGCCGGCTCGCCGAAGCGGGCAAGCGATGTGCGCTGCCAGTCGTCACGCTTCTCCCAGGTATACCATTTGCCCTGGGGATCATATGCCTTGAGCTTGTAGGCGCCGAGCGAGACGGGATTGGCGAAATCATAGCGAAGCGGATCGGCCACCTTCTCGAAAACATGCTTGGGCATGATCCATGCGCCGTTCCAGCGAACGGTGAAAATGGCGTGGAAGCGCGAGTTGGGCTTCTTCAGCTTGAACACCACCGTCGAAGGATCGGTCGCCTCGACGCTTGCCACCTGCACCGAGAAGGCAGCACTCCAGACCATGCCGGGGTGATCCATCTGCGTCTTGACGGTGTAGACCACGTCGTCTGCCGTGAACTCCACGCCGTCGCTCCAGAAGAGCCCCTTGCGCAGTTTCACGGTCATCTCGGTGAAGTCGGCATTATATTGCGGCTTGTCGGCAGCCAACGAATTGTCCCAGGTCGAGCCGCCAAGCCCTTGTTCGGGATCGATATACCAGAGCGTATCCATGGTCAGCTGCTGCAGGCCGGTCTGAACGCCGCCGCCGCCATTGACCCAGATGTTGAACCAGCCGGGATTCTTGATCGTCCCTTCCGGATTTTCGACGATGAGCGTCTCCTTGCGCGGCAAGGAGGTGTAGTCATCGGCCTTGGCCGTCGCTGTCAGGCCGAGTGCGGCCAGCGCGACGCCAAATGCGAGCCTCTTCCACTGTTGCATGAACTCCTCCCTAGAAAGCGACGATCCGGCGGCCGCAAAGGCACGCATGGGCACGTCGCGGTTGTCGGTTCGCAGAGGCCTCGGGACTCAAGGTCCAGAGCTTCGGCGAACCATCCCTCCGGCTCCCTGCCTCCTCGCAGTGAGCCGAAATCTCAGCCGGTGGCCAATCGTGGCTTACCCGGCGGCGGCTGTCACACTGACAGCCGGATGACGTTGTAGGACAGCGGCTTCAGCGCCGCCCGCAACCGTCCATCCTCAATCTTTCCACTCTCGACATTGACCGGAGCGACCGTTTGCGGCCGCGCAGCCGTGTTGACGGCTTCCAGATCACCGTGGGTCATTTCCACCTGCTCGACCACGCGGGCATTTGCGAAACCTTCCAGCCGCACATCGAGATCGAGCGCCGCGCTCGGATGACGGTTGACGGCAAAGAAGGTCAGGGTCTTGCCGTCCTCCGAATGGACTGCCGATACGTCGAGATAGGGAACGTCGTTTTCCTCGTCGCTGTCATAGGTCGGACCATCGACGACCAGCTGCAGTGCCGAGCCGCGGCCATATCTGGAGGCGTAATAGAAGGGGTAATAGATGGTCTGGCGCCAGGCGGCGCCGCCGTCCTCGGTCATGATCGGGGCGATGACGTTGACGAGCTGCGCGATGCAGGCGATGCGTACGCGGTCGGAGCGACGGATGAAGGTGTTCAAGATGCCGCCGACCTGCAGCACGTCTTCGAAATTGTAGATGTCTTCCAAGAGATGCGGCGCATCCGGCCATTCGTCGCGCGCCAGGATCTCCTTGTCCTGCTGGTTGGAATGATACCAGACATTCCATTCGTCGAAGGAAATGCCGATCGTCTTCTTCGAGCGTTTTTTCGCCTTGATGTAGTCGATCACGCCGCCGATCGTGGTGATGTAGCGATCGAGCTTCGTCGCGCGGGCGAGATAGTTGAGCGTATTTTTCTCGCGATTGGCAAAATACATATGCAGCGAGATATGGTCGGCGCTGTCATAGCACTGCTCGAGGACCTGGGCTTCCCATTCCGGATAGGTCTTCATATCGGAATTGGACGAGCCGCAGACCACGAGTTCGAGCGACTTGTCGAAGCCACGCATGGCCTTCGCCGTCTCATCCGCCAGCCGGCCATATTCGTAGGCGGACTTGTGACCGACCTGCCAGGGACCATCCATCTCGTTGCCGAGGCACCACAATTTGACATCGTGCGGATTGGACCAGCCGTGCTTGCGGCGCAGATCCGACCAGTAGGTGCCGCCCGGATGATTGCAATATTCGAGGAAATTGCGGGCTGCATCCAGGCCGCGTGATCCGAGATTGACGGCGAGCATCGGCTTGGTGTTCGCCTTCTTGCACCAGTCGACGAATTCATTCACGCCGATCTGATTGGCTTCGCGGGTGCGCCAGGCAAGGTCGAGGCGAACCGGGCGCTCCGCACGGGGCCCGACGCCGTCTTCCCAATTATAGGCCGAGACGAAATTGCCGCCGGGATAGCGGCAGTATGGCGTGTCAAGATCACGCACCAGATCGAGGACATCCTGGCGGAATCCATCCTCATCGGCCGTCGGGTGTCCGGGCTCATAAATGCCCCCGTAGATCGCCCTGCCGAGATGCTCGAGAAATGAACTGTAGAGCCTGGAGTCAATGGTCGCGATGCGGAAATCGCGGTGAACCACAACGTTCGTCTTCAACGGATCCTCCCGTTTATATATCAGATATTTTGTTTTCTTGCCTCTAACTTGATATCAGGAATGTTGTTCTGTCAACCAAGTTGCGACTTTAATCATACTAATATGGATTTCAGAAAAAATGGTTTAATTACAGTTACTTGTGAGACTTAATTGGCCGTCGAAACTAGAAAGAATCGTGATATTTAAATCAAGATTTCCGATTTTGATTTTTCAGACGTGTAGCCGCATGATGATATCGCGGCCGTGATTTCCGAAGCCGCGACCGAAAATATTGACGCCGCCGGTATGGCCGGCATTTTCTGCGATGCCGACCCGGAGCCGGATGGAGGAATGCTGGGCAAGCGCGAGATCGCTGAGCGTGACATTCGATGCGGAGATACCGTCGATGAAGGTTCCGCGCGTGGAGATGCGCCAAGTCTTCATCATCCCATATTGCGAGCCCTCGAGCTTCCACCATGCCGGCGTGAAGGCGCCGCGCTTGTCGCCATAGTCGCCGGGCGACGTCCAGGTTCCGATCGCCATTCCATTGACCCAGAGCGTTATATCCGACGGCCAGTCGGGATTGGTGCCGGGCACTTCCGACGACAGCTCCAGCGAAAATTCGATGGCGCGGATATCCTTGTTCAACACCTTGGCGTTGTTGGGGAATTTATATTCCACATATCCCCTGCCGAACCAGACGAGCCCGGCCTGCATGCGCTGCGGATCGAGGAAATAGTCGGGCACATCGAGCGGGCCGATGACACTCTCGGTGGAGCAAAGACCGCACGGCGCATGGACGTCACAACTGGTGTAGAGCCCCACCGGCATCTCGACTTCGATAATATTATTGGCCCTTTGGGCCGCACTTTCCTCGAAGCTGATCAGAATTTCGCTGTAGATCGCCGAGCAGATCTTCTGATTTCCCTTCCGGGCCTTCGTCAGCTGGGAATCCACCAGCCGGGCGTCTTCCAAAATCTGGATCCCGGTGGCGACAGTCGATTGAGGAAGAGAAAGGGCACGCGCGATATCGTTGATATTCATTGGTCCCTTGGCGCAGAGCAGCTTGAGCATCTCCAGCCGCGCCGGCGCCGAAAGCGCGCGTATCGCATCATTATTCTCGCCGGCGGCAATGGTCAAAAACGAGCGTTCCATCATTCCCCCACTATTTCCGATGAAATGATGTATATCGTAAAATATGATACATCAAGTGGGAATGCGTCGACGGTTTGTAAGATAGCGGTGCGGTTTCAAGCCGCTATCCCCACTCACTATGGCATCCAGCCGCCGACCTTAGTGTTCGCGAAGCCGCTGCTCGCGTGAAACTTGAAAAGACAGTTTTTATCAAGCGCTCAAAGCGGAGAAGTTATCTGAAATTCAGAAGGTAACTGAAGCGAGCAGAAGAGAAATGGAGTGAGCTTCAGCAAGCACGGGGAGCGCAGCGTCGAAGAAGAGCCGTTTCTGCCGTTTGTCTTGGTGGTCGGAACGAGAGGAAAGCGTCACAAAGGAACATTGCGTAAGGCTCTATCCGATCACCTGGTCAGCCAAAACAATCAGGTCACTTGGAAGCGAGACCTCTATTTGCCGGGCAGCATTCAGATTGATGACTAGTTCGAGACGGCGAACGTATTGGACAGGAATGTCACCAGGTTCGGTCCCCCTCAGGATTTCATCGACCTGATTGGCCATTTGACTCGCCGCAGCGGCGAGACTTGTGCCGTATGATATCAGCGGGCCGTATCTTGCGTGATCGCGGCCAAAGATGGCCGGAAGCCGGGCGGCGGTCGCCAGCCTAACGATCTCTGCCCCGTATGTCGTGGTTCGCGGCACTTCCAAGCATAAGAGAGCCTCTGTGCCAGCGGCCGCGAACTCGGCGAAAGCCGGCGCGAGATCATTCTCGCCCTTTAGGAGAAAGATGTGCGCATCCAAGCATTCGGCCTGAGCTGCTGTCTTCGAAAGGTTCGGCAAGATGTCTGGGACACCGGCATCGCCAAGAACCGCCAAACGGCAGAGCCCGGGTATTACCCTCTTCAGGATACGGATCTGCTCACGTATCTGGCCTGGATCGAAATTGGTGCATCCGGTCGTTCTGCCGCCGGGCCTTTCCGGCTTGTCGACCATACTTGCGGAAACAGGGTCCAGCACGATAGCAAAGACAATCGGAATATCCGGCGCCACGCTGCGCGCGGCCCAATACGTCACGGCGCCGACGACGGCGATCACGTCGGCTCCGCATTGAACGAGGTCGGACGCGAGCGCCGGGAGCTCATCCAAGCGGCCTTCGGCGAAGCGCGCTTCGAACCGGGCGGTTTCTCCATCCCTGTATCCGAGCTCATGCATCTGTTCGCAGAAGGCGGCGAAGCTCGGATACGTTTTGTCGCCTGCCAGGAGCACGCCGACAATGGGACACCCGGCAGACGCCCTTTTAGCATGCCATCCGAAGCGACTTTCCATGTGAATGCCACTCCACATCTTCGTTCCGCACCGCAGATTCTCATACCAGCAATGGAATCTGGTCTCTAGCCTACAGCTTCAAAAGCCGCAATGGGATCAACTACGCCTGAGCAGCCTCAAACCGGAACGACAGAAACGGCTCGAGAGCGGAAGTCGCTCCATCCGTCTTCTGCATTTGACAAATTAACCGCTTAACCGCATCCGCTGCCAAGCAAGCATGGGTTCCGCATACATTCTCAAAAGTAGGACGGATTCGCTACTTTCGTGTCGTGACGCCGTCACGATCGAATGGCAGGGCACAGCCGCTCATATGCCCATTCAGTATCGGGGTCACGAGATGCGTTTCCCCGCCTCGACCTGAATACCATCACAAGCGTGGTCCACCGGCCTGGGTCAATGCCCGGTCGCCTCGGGTTGCAGATCGGCATCGGTCAGGGTTCTGAGGAAGGCGACGATGTCGTCGATTTCGGGATCGGTGAGGGCAGGCGCGTCGCCCGGCTTCCTGCCGAAGGGCGGATCCTGGTTGAGGTTATCCCAATAGGCCCGCGGCAGGTCGTCATATTTCCGAACCGCGCCATCTGAATTTTTCGGATACCAACGGCCGGGATCGTTGTCGCGCGTCGCATAGAAGGAGACGACGTCGCGCAGCGAGTGGAAATAGCCGTTGTGGAAGAAGCTCTGCTTCAGCGCGACATTGCGCAGCGTCGGGGTGCGGAACAGCCCGCAATATTCGCCGCGTCCGGCAAAGTCGGTGCGTTGGGGACCGCAGAGACCGAGATCATGATAGTTCGGATTGTTGTTGGCCGGGATCGCCATGTTGCGCGGTGCGGCAAGCCCGAGGAAGCCGAAATCGGAAAATTGCGGCGGCTCGCCGTCATGGGCGGGCTCGCTCAGATGACAGCTCGAACAGTTGCCCTTGGCCGGATCCTCGAACAGCTGGCGCCCGTGCAGTTCCTGCGCCGTCAGCGTCGCCTTGCCGGCGAGAAAGGCGTCGTAGCGGCTGGAATAGGGATAGAAATCCGGGGCGCTCTGTTCGAAAGTGGCGAGCGCCTCGGCGGCGGCATCGAAGGCATCCTGAGGATTGTCGAACACCGTTTCGCCGAAGGCCGCCTTGATGTCGTCGGCATAGGCGGCCTTGCGCAGCTTCGCCACCACCTGGGCCGCATCCCTGTTGCCCATTTCGAAAGGCGAGAGCAGCGGGATTTTTGCCTGATCGGCGCCGTGATCGACCCGGCCGTCCCAGGTCAGGCCGCCCGTCGGGCCGTTGTCGACGCTTTCGTCGCCCTCGTCCTCGGAATCGTAATAATGCTCGGTGAAAGCAGGTACCGATTGCAGATAACGCAGCGTCGGAACGGCGCGCAACCCCGGCTGGTCCAGATGTTCGCCGCCCATTTCGACTGGCGTCGCCGATGCCGGGCCGAAGGCATGAGCCGGATCATGGCAGGACGCGCAGGCCTGGAGCCCCGAGGCTGACAGCGTGGGATCTGAAAATATCTCACGGCCAAGTGCGGTGAGCGTTTCGGCCCGGGCGAAGGCGTCAGTGCGCGACATCGGTCCGGGATGAACGCCTGCAGCGGTCGCCGCGCTGCTTTGCCGCAGGGGAAGAATGGCAAGACCAAGCGCCACGGCACCCATGCCGACGGCCAGGCCGGAGCGCACAAGCCAGATGATCTTCGTCGTCATGGTAAGGATTCCAATAAGTTAGTACTGGTTTCCGCCATGATCGAACCTCGCTGCAACAAATTGATGACGGCCAGTCTCCTGCGGCATCACGGCAACTCCTGATGTCACAAAGTTGATAGACGGCCGGAATAGCGTCGAAGTGCCCCCGAGCGTTCTCCGCTCCCTCTAGCCAACGCCCCCTAGCCATGAGGTACCCCCGTGAAAAGACTGAAACTCCTCCATTCGATCTGTCTCGCCGGATCGGCCATCGTGCCGTTTGCGGTGGCGACGGCAACCCATGCGGCGCCGGCCGGTTACGACAAGATCGACAATGTCGTCGTCATCTATGCCGAGAACCGCAGCTTCGATAATCTCTATGGCAGCTTTCCCGGCGCCGACGGGCTCTCGAACGCGACTGCCGATCGCACACGCCAGCTCGATCGCGATGGCCAGCCGCTGTCCGAACTGCCGCCGGCCTGGGGCGGCCTCACCGCCAAGGGTGTCTCGCCTGCCGTCACCGAGGCGCAGTCGGCCCATCTCGCCAACGCCTCCTTCGCGATCGACGATCCGCAGGGCTTCGCAGAGGCGCCTTCGGTCATCACCCGCGACCTCTGGCATCGCTTCTACCAGGAGCAGATGCAGATCGACGGCGGCAAGAACGACAAGTTCGTCGCCTGGGCCGATTCCGGCAGCCTGGTCATGGGCCATTACGACGGCTCCATCCTGCCGATGTGGCAGGTCGCGAAGAAATACGTCATTGCCGACAATTTCTTCCAGGGCGCCTTCGGCGGTTCGTTCCTCAACCATTTCGCGCTGGTCTGCGCCTGCACGCCCTATTATCCCAACGCCGACAAGAGCTCGGCCAAGCCCACCATCGCCAAGGTGGATGCGGATGGCACGTCGCTGACCGTGGCGGAGAAGGCCCCGAAGTCGGCGCTGGACGGCGCACCGAAATTCGTTTCCGACGGCACGCTGACGCCTGACTTCTACGCCGTCAACACCATGCAGCCGCCCTACCAGCCGAGCGGCAATCCGCCGGCCAAGGATGGTGACGCGGCCTATGCCGATCCGGCGGCGGCAACGACGCTGCCGCCGCAGCATGAAATCACCATCGGCGACCTGCTGTCGCTGAAAGGCGTCAGCTGGGCCTGGTACGGCGGCGCCTGGCAGGCAGCCCTTGACGGCAAGAACGCTACCCCGGTACCGAACTTCCAGTTCCATCATCAGCCGTTCAACTATTTCGCCAATTTTGCGCCCGGCACCCCGGCGCGTGCCGAGCATCTGAGGGATGGTGGCCTAGGCGGCGAGGCCTTCCTCAAAGATATCGACGACGGCAAGCTGCCGGCGGTTTCCTTCTACAAGCCGCAGGGCAACCTCAACGAACATGGCGGTTATGCCGATGTTTCGAGCGGCGACCAGCATCTTGCCGATATCGTTTCCCACCTCGAGAAGAGCCCGCAATGGGGCCATATGCTCGTCATCGTCACCTATGACGAGAATGGCGGGTTCTGGGATCACGTCGCTCCGCCGAAGGCCGACCGCTGGGGTCCGGGCAATCGTATTCCGGCCTTCATCATCTCGCCCTTCGCCAAGGGCGGCATGGTCGATCATACGCAGTACGACACCACGTCGATCATCCGCTTCATTACCGCGCGCTACGATCTGCCGGTGCTGCCCGGCATCGTCGCCCGCGACAAGGCGCTGCGGAACAACGACCGGCCGCCAATGGGAGACCTGACTGCCGCGCTCGACCTGACGCATTGACCGATGATGAGCCGCCCCGGCGCTGGCCGGGGTCGCTCTCCCTTCAGGCTTACCGTCACCGCCGCAGCAGCGGCCGCAATGCCGCCTGCGTTTCCTTCAGCAGCGGCAGATAGCGCTCCTTCATCTCCGCCGCCGGGACGAGGGCGGCCGGCGCGCCGATATTGATCGCTGCGACCGTTTCGCCACGATCGTTGTCGATGGGCACGGCAATGGAGCAGAGGCCGATCTCCAGCTCCTGATCGATGATGGCGTAACCCTCAGTGCGGACGCGGCGGAATTCGGCGATCAGCTCATCCGGATCGGTTCTCGTATTTGCAGTGTTTTGTTTCAGCTCGCTGCGGGCCAGGATCGCGCGGGCCTCGCTCTCGGTAAGGGCTGCGAGCAGCACGCGCCCCATCGAGGCGCAGTAGGCGGGCAGGCGGCTGCCGGGGGTGAGATTGATCGACATGACGCGGCGCTGCGAGGCGCGGGCGATATAGACGATGTCGGTGCCGTCGAGCACCGAAGCCGAGGCGCTCTGGCCGGCCTTTTCCGAGAGAAGATCGAGATGTGGCTGCAGCAGCGCCGGCAGCGGCGTCGCTGAGAGATAGGCATGGCCAAGGCGCAGGATCCTTGGCGTCAGCGTGAAGAACTTGCCGTCATAATCGGCATAACCGAGCTCGGCGAGCGTCAGCAGCGAGCGGCGCACGGTGGCGCGGTCAAGCTCCGTCAGCTTGGCGGCCTCGGCAATGGAAAGCCGCTGCCGTGTTTCACCGAACGCTTCGATGACCTTCAGGCCGCGGGCGAAGCCGCTGACGAAATCCGTTTCGCGCATGGGTCCAGTCTCCAATGGATTCATTCATTTTGTGCGATATATGAACAAATGTCAAATATCGCACAAATACATTGCCGCTTGGCCCGCCGCGCTTTATGTCTACGCCAGAGGACGGGAGGTCCAGTTTCCCGCTCGCATAGCCAAGGAGAGATCCCGCATGGACAAGACAGTCGGGAGCACGGCGGAAGCCGTCTCTGTGATCGGAGATGGCGCGACCGTCATGATCGGTGGTTTTGGTGGCTCGGGCGCGCCGATCGAGCTCATTCATGCCTTGATCGACAAGGGTGCCAAAAACCTCACCGTGATCAACAACAATGCCGGCAACGGGCGCATCGGTATCGCGGCGATGATCGATGCCGGCATGGTGCGGAAGATGATCTGCTCTTTCCCGCGTTCGTCGGATCCGCGCGCCTTCACGGATAGATATCTGGCTGGCGAAATCGAGCTCGAGCTGGTGCCGCAGGGAACGCTTGCCGAGCGCATCCGCGCCGGCGGGGCCGGCATCCCGGCCTTTTATACGCCGACGGCCTACGGCACCGAACTGGCCACCGGCAAGGTCATCGCCGAATTCGACGGCCGTCATTACGTGCAGGAGCGCTGGCTGAAGGCCGACTTCGCGATCGTCAAGGCTGCGATCGCCGACATCCAGGGCAACCTCACCTACAACAAGGCCGCCCGCAACTTCAATCCGCTGATGTGCATGGCGGCGGCGAAGACCATCGTCCAGGTCTCATCCATCGTTCCGGCCGGCGGCATCGATCCCGAGCATGTGGTGACACCAGGCATCTTCGTCGATCGCGTCGTCACTGTTCCCAATCCCCAGCAGGAAGAAGAGCTCATTCGAGCCGGAGTGGCCTACGTATGACCATCGACACTCGTGAAGACATCAAGCTTTCCAATGCGCAGATCGCCTGGCGCGCCGCGCAGGATATCGCCGATGGCGCCTATGTGAACCTCGGCATCGGCTTTCCCGAAATGGTCGCCCGATATCAGCCGCCCGGCCGTCAGGCGATCTTCCACACGGAAAACGGCATCCTGAATTTCGGAGAGCCGCCGGCCGCGGGCGACGAGGACTGGGACCTGATCAATGCCGGCAAGAAGGCGGTGACGCTGAAGCCGGGTGCCGCCTTCTTCCATCACGCCGACAGCTTCGCCATGGTGCGCGGCGGCCATCTCGACGTTGCGATCCTCGGCGCCTATCAGGTCGCCCAGAATGGCGATCTCGCCAACTGGCGGGTGGGCAGCAAAGGCGTGCCGGCAGTCGGCGGCGCCATGGACCTGGTGCACGGCGCCAAGCAGGTCTGCGTCATTACCGAACACGTCACCAAAACAGGCGAGCCGAAGCTGGTGGAGAAATGCACCTTCCCGCTGACCGGCGTCGCCTGCATTACCCGCATCTATACGAGCCATGCCGTCATCGACATCGTGAAGGGACGCTTCGTCCTGCGCGAGAAGCTGGCCGCGATGTCGCAAGAGGAATTACAGGCCATGACCGGCGCGCCTCTGCACGTCGAAGGGCCGGTTGGCGACCTCGTCGTGCCCAAACTCTGAGAAAAAGCCATGACCGAAGCCTTTATCTGCGACTATGTCAGAACGCCGATCGGCCGTTTCGCCGGATCGCTGTCCCAGGTGCGCGCCGACGACCTCGGTGCGATCCCGCTGAAGGCATTGATGGCACGCAACAGCGCCGTCGATTGGGAAGCTGTCGATGACGTGATCTTCGGCTGCGCCAACCAGGCGGGCGAAGACAACCGCAATGTCGCCCGGATGTCGGCCCTGCTCGCCGGCCTGCCGATTATTGTTCCGGGTACGACGATCAACCGGCTCTGCGGCTCCGGCATGGATGCCGTAATCACGGCGGCGCGGGCCATCCGCTCTGGTGAGGCCGAACTGATGGTCGCTGGCGGCGTCGAGAGCATGTCGCGCGCGCCCTTCGTCATGCCGAAGGCCGAGACGGCCTTTTCACGGGCGGCGGAAATTCACGACACGACGATCGGCTGGCGCTTCGTCAACCCGCTGATGAAGAAGCAATATGGCGTCGATTCGATGCCGGAGACGGGTGAGAACGTCGCCGCAGACTATCATGTCAGCCGCGAAGACCAGGATGCATTCGCTGTGCGAAGCCAGGCGAAGGCCGCTGCCGCCCAGGCGAACGGACGGCTGGCGAAGGAGATCACCCCGGTGACCATCCCGCAGCGCAAGGGCGATCCTGTTGTCGTCGACAAGGACGAGCATCCGCGCGTGACGACGATCGAAACGCTGGCGAAACTCGCCACGCCTTTCAAGAAGGAAGGTGGCACGGTGACGGCAGGCAATGCCTCCGGCGTCAATGACGGGGCAGCGGCGCTGATCGTCGCTTCCGAAGCGGCGGCGCGGAAATATGGCCTGACGCCGATTGCGCGCATCCTCGGTGGCGCGGCTGCCGCCGTTCCGCCAAGGGTGATGGGTGTCGGGCCGATCCCGGCCTCGCGCAAGCTGATGGCACGGCTCGGCATGACCGCGGAGCAGTTCGATGTGATCGAACTCAACGAGGCCTTCGCCAGCCAGGGGCTGGCGGTGCTGCGCGCGCTCGGGATTGCCGATGATGATGCGCGGGTGAACCGCAATGGCGGCGCGATCGCACTCGGCCATCCGCTTGGCATGTCGGGCGCACGCATCACCGGCACGGCAGCGCTCGAGCTTCTGCAGACCGGCGGAAAATATTCGCTGTCGACCATGTGCATCGGCGTCGGGCAGGGGATCGCGATCGCCCTTGAAAGAGTTTGAGGTCGGGACGCTTCCAGCTTTTGCCGGAGGCTGCCGACCCGTTGCGCGCGGCGCCCGGTTTCGTTAGAGATCGGGCATGCTAATCCGACCCGCAGACAAGAACGATCAAGGCGCCATCTGGAGGATCATCGGTCCGACCATCCGCGCCGGCGAAACCTATGCGCTCGATCGCGATCTGACTGAGGCCGATGCGCTCGCCTACTGGATGGGACCGGACCGCGAGACCTTCGTCGCCGAAGAGAATGGCGTGATCCTCGGCACCTATTACATCAAGGCCAATCAGGCAGGCGGCGGCCGGCATGTCTGCAACTGCGGCTACATGACCGACGCTGCCGCGAGCGGCCGGGGCGTCGCCCGCCTGATGCACGAGCATTCCCTGGAGCATGCCCGCTTGCGGGGCTTTCGGGCGATGCAGTTCAATTTCGTCGTCAGCAGCAATGAACGCGCGGTCGCGCTGTGGCAGTCTCTCGGCTTCGATATTGTCGGCCGGCTTCCTGGCGTGTTCCTTCACCCTACGCAGGGCTATCTCGACGCATTGGTGATGTTTCGTACCCTCTAAGTGCGACGAAAAAAGATGTGAGTGCGCTGTCGAATTCGCAGCGGTTCAAACGTCTTTGGATTGCAGGCGCGAAATGTGGCAGGCTTGCCGCATGCGTCGCGATCACTCTGTCGGCATGGAGGTTATGAAGCCATGAGTGTTTCCTATCGTTGGGTCATCGTCGCTGTGGGCGCTTTGATGACATGCGTTGCGCTCGGCGCGATGTTCTCGCTGGCGATTTTCCAGGAGCCGATTGCAACGGCGACCGGCTGGTCGCATGTCGGCATCGCGAGCGCGATGACGCTGAACTTCATCGTCATGGGCTTCGGCGGATTCTTCTGGGGTGCGGCAAGCGATCGCTTCGGCCCCCGCGTCGTCGTGCTGATCGGGTCGGTGCTGCTCGGCCTGGCGCTGGTCCTTGCGAGCCGCGCCGAGACGCTGCTGCAGTTCCAGCTGACCTACGGTATCCTCGTCGGATTGGCCGCCAGCACGTTTTTTGCGCCGATGATCGCGGCGACGACCGCTTGGTTCGACGAAAACCGCGGGCTTGCGGTGTCGCTCGTCTCCGCCGGCATGGGCGTCGCGCCGATGACCATCTCACCCTTCGCGCGCTGGCTGATCTCGGCCTATGAATGGCGGCCGGCCATGCTGATCATCGGCGTCGCGGCCTGGGTGCTGCTGGTGCCGGCCGCGCTTCTTGTCAGGCGTCCGCCTGCCGAGACCGCCGATACCGGAACCGAGTTCGCAGCCGACGGCGCCCGGCCGCAGCTGTCGAAAGTATTTCGATCGCCGCAATTCATCGTGCTTGGCCTGACCTTCTCGGCCTGCTGCGCAGCGCATTCCGGGCCGATCTTCCACATGGTCAACTATGCGACCATCTGCGGCGTAGCACCTATGGCGGCCGTCAGCATCTACAGCGTCGAGGGCCTGGCGGGACTGGGCGGCCGGCTTCTCTATGGCAGCCTTGCCGACAGGATCGGGGTGAAGCCGGTGCTGGTCGCCGGCCTGCTGGTGCAGGCGGCAGCACTTGCCACCTATCTCTTGGTCAGCCAGCTCGGCGAATTCTATGCGCTCGCCATCGTCTTCGGCAGCGCCTATGGCGGTGTGATGCCGCTCTACGCCGTGTTGGCGCGGGAATATTTCGGGCCGCGCATCATCGGCACCGTCTTCGGTGCTGCAACGATGCTCTCCAGCCTCGGCATGGCCTTCGGCCCTCTGATCGGCGGCTGGATATTCGACACTTTCGGCAATTATTCCTGGCTGTTCATTGGCTCCGCAATGGTCGGGTTGGGGGCTGCGGCAATAGCGCTGGCATTCCCGCCTGTCGTCCACCAGAAACCACAGCCGGCCTTTGGCGTGGCGCCGTAGCGAGACCCCTTCCGGTGCTCGCAGGCAAGCTCAGGCGGCCGTCGGTGACGATGGCCGCTTGCATGCAGACCGCGTAGTGCTTCTTATGGCGATGCAATCTCGCTCTTTCGTGCATTGCCCTTCGTCGATTTCCCCTAGATACTTCTCCTATTCGTTTCATCACCTATGTCCTTGGTTTTTCGGGAGGCTATCGTCGCCATGGTCGAACTTGCGCAATCGCTCGCATCCATCAAGCTGCCGGACCTGTCCGGCAAGGCTGTGCTGATCACCGGCGCCTCGACCGGCATCGGCGCGGCACTCGCCCGCGCCTTTGCGGCTCAAGGAGCCAAGGTCGGTGTGCATTACAATGCCAGCCGCGAACCGGCGGAGAAGCTTGCAGACGAGATCCGGGCTGCCGGCGGCACGGTGCATCTGATCCAGGGCGACGTGTCGAGGGAAGGCGAGACCGAGCGTGTCGTCGAGGAGACGGCGAAGACCTTCGGTCATCTCGACGGGCTCATCAATAATGCCGGCGGCATGCTCGGGCGTAAGCCGACTTCGGAATATACCGACGCGCATTATGCCGCGGTCATGGACCTCAACGCCCGCTCGGTGCTGGCGGCCACGCGTGCGGCGCATCCCTGGCTGAAAAAGCAGGGCGGCTTCATCATCAACACCACCTCGATCGCCGCGCGCAATGGCGGCGGCAATGGTGCGATCCTTTATGCGGCGTCCAAGGGCTTCGTCTCGACGATCACCCGCGGCCATGCCAAGGAATTCGTCGCCGACAGGATCCGTGTCAACGCGGTGGCGCCGGGCGTTATCGCAACACCCTTCCATGAGCGTTATACCAATGACGAGCAGATGGAACTGCAGCGCAAATCGATCCCGATGGGCTTCGTCGGCACATCGGAGGATTGCGTCGGGGCCTATCTCTTCCTCGCCTCGCCGACGCTGTCGGGTTACATCACCGGCCAGATTATCGAGGTCAATGGCGGACAGTTGATGCCTTAATCTCCGCCTCCTCAAGAGATCTTCCCTTGCGAGCCAAGGGAACTTTCGAGCCGCCGTTACGTTTCCCGCATGGTCTTTTTATCGAGCGGGGCATTATGAGCTATTCATTTTCGGAACTCGACTTCCTCAAACCGGAGCTCGGGGCGGAATATACGGGTTCGGGCACCCATTTCGCGGTATTCTCAGCGCATGCAGAACAGATGGAGCTCTGCCTCTTCTCGCCTGATGGCAAGAAGGAGGTGGCGCGATTGCCGCTGCCGAAGCGCGAAGGCGATATCTGGTCCGGCTATATCGCCGGCGTTGGACCGGGCACCGTCTACGGCTATCGCGCTCACGGTCCCTATGATCCCAACGCCGGCCATCGCTTCAATGCGAACAAGCTGCTGCTCGACCCCTATGCCAAGCAGGTCACGGGCGAGCTGACATGGCATGACGCGCTGTTCGGTTATCAGATCGGCGAAGACGATCTGTCCTTCGACGAGCGTGACAGTGCACCCTTCACGGTCAAGGGCGTGGTGCAGGATCCGGATTTCGATTGGGCGGGTGAAGAGGCGATCCGCCGTCCCTGGCCCGACACGATCATCTATGAGGCGCATGTGCGCGGCCTGACGATGACGCATCCGAAGGTGCCGGACCGGCTGCGCGGCACCTTTCTCGGCATGTGCAGCGATCCGATCATCGACCATCTCGTCAAGCTCGGCATCTCGGCGATCGAGCTTCTGCCCATCCAATATTTCCTCGACGATCGCTATCTCCTGGAAAACAACCTACGCAATTATTGGGGCTACCAGACACTCGGCTTCTTCGCGCCGCAATCGCGCTACATGTCCGGCGACAAGATCACCGAGATCAAGACCATGGTGAAGAAGTTCCATGCCGCCGGCATCGAAGTCATCATGGACGTGGTCTACAACCACACCGCCGAAGGCAGCGAA
The DNA here is from genome assembly GCF_023006465.1 of Rhizobium sp. PRIMUS64. Classification (NCBI taxonomy): domain Bacteria; kingdom Pseudomonadati; phylum Pseudomonadota; class Alphaproteobacteria; order Hyphomicrobiales; family Rhizobiaceae; genus Rhizobium; species Rhizobium sp. PRIMUS64. Next base: position 24,525 of record NZ_JALBGX010000058.1, read on the forward strand.
AAAGGCCCGACGCTCTCCTTCCGCGGGCTCGACAATGCCAGCTACTACATCCTCTCCCCTGATGATCCACGCCACACCTTCGATACGACGGGCACCGGCAATACGCTGAATGCCGCCAATCCTATGGTGATGCGTATGGTGCTCGACAGCCTGCGCTATTGGGTCGGCGTCATGCATATCGACGGCTTTCGTTTCGACCTTGCCAGCACGCTCGGCCGCCAGGATATGGAATTCGACCGGCAGGGCCTGTTCTTCGGCGCCATCCGCCAGGATCCGATCCTCGCCGGTGTCAAGCTGATCGCCGAGCCCTGGGACGTGGGCGATGGCGGCTATCAGGTTGGCGGTTTTCCCCATCCCTTCCGCGAGTGGAACGACAAATTTCGTGACGACGTGCGCCGCTTTTGGAAGGGCGACGGCGGCATGGTGTCGGAGATCTCGCAGCGCATCACCGGCTCGGCGGTACAGTTCAACCACTCGGATCGCGGCGCGACCTCATCGATCAATCTGCTGTCGGCCCATGACGGCTTCACCCTGATGGACACGGTCTCCTTCAACGACAAGCACAATGACGCGAACGGCGAGGATAACAGGGACGGACATTCGGACAATCATTCGGACAATATGGGTGCCGAAGGTGTGACGGATAACGAGGACATCAACAGCCTTCGGGCACGGCGGCGGCGCAACATGATGGCGACGCTGATGCTCTCCCAGGGCGTTCCGATGATCCTTGCCGGTGACGAGGTGGGCAACAGCCAGGGCGGCAATAACAACGCCTATTGCCAGGATAACGAGATCGGCTGGACGGATTGGTCGGGGCTCGACGACCCCTTCCTCGATTTCTGCCGGCAGGCCGTCGCCTTCCGCAAAGCCCATCCCGTCCTGCGGCAAGAGCGGTTCCTGACCGGCGAGACCGCCGAGGACGGCCGCATCGAGATCGCCTGGTACAAGCCGGACGGCAATTTCATGGACGATGGGGCCTGGAACGACGAAGGATTACAGGTGCTCGGCGTCTATGTCTCGAGGAGCGTGAATGCCCCAGACACCGAGACGATGGACGACCTCTTCCTCATCTTCAATGCCGGCGGCGATTGCGAGGTGCACCTGCCTGTCGTGAATGGGCTGAAGCAGTGGTCGAGGGTTCTCGACACGGGGACGGAGACGGATGCCTTCGAGGTGCACGAGCCGGAGAACCCGGTCATCGTCTATGCCCAGAGCGTGGCGGTCTTTGCACCGAAGGGACAGACCGAGCCGCCGAAGGGCGCGACAAAAGCCGAGCGCCGCCGCTGGTTCCAGTTCGGCCGCAGGAGCAAGTAGCAGAGACCATGAATGCCGAAGCCATCACCGACCTTGGTCTCGTCTATGTCAGCGATACCGAACCAGGCATCCGCAGACGAAGGAAGGGCAAGGGCTTCAGCTACGTGATGCCCGACGGCACGACGCTTGCCGACGAATTGCAGCGGGCGCGCATCGGCGCGCTCGGTCTGCCGCCGGCCTATGAAAATGTCTGGATCTGCCTCTACGAGAACGGCCATCTGCAGGCGACAGGCTTCGATGCGCGCGGACGCAAGCAATACCGCTATCACAAGGAATGGCAATCCTTCCGAAGTGCGGGAAAATTCCATCAGCTGATCGAGTTCGGCCGAGCCCTGCCTCGGATACGCCGCACCGTGTTGCGCCATCTCGACACCGGCGCGGAGGATGTCAACGGCGTGCTTGCGGCTTTGACGACCCTGCTTGACGAGGCACATTTGCGCGTCGGCAACCAGGCCTATGTCAGGGAGAACGGCACCTATGGCGCAACGACGCTGCTGAAGCGCCACCTGAAGATCGTCGACGGGCAGATAGAGCTGAAATTCCGCGCCAAGGGTGGCAAGCGTGTCCAGCGCAGTCTCAAACATCCCAGGCTGCAGAAGATCCTGGAGGAGATAGCGGACCTGCCCGGCCGCCAGCTCTTCGTCTGGAAGGATGAAAGCGGCGCGCTGAAGCCAATCGATTCCGGCCGGTTGAACGCCTATCTGGCCGAGATATCGGGGATTCCCATTTCGGCGAAGACCTTCCGCACCTGGGCCGGATCGCTGGCGGCCTTCGGAGCGGCGCGCGAGACGATTGTCGGCGGCGGCCGGCCGACGGTAAAGCAGATGTCGGAAGCCGCCGCCGAGGCGCTGCACAACACACCTGCGATCTCGCGCACGAGCTATATCCATCCCGCGATCATCGCGCTCGCCGGCAACGATCATTCGCTGATCGAGAATGGCAACGAGCCGCTGCGGGGCTTGCGGGCCGAGGAAAACAGGCTACTTGATTTCCTCACAAGCGAGATCGAAGAATGAGCCCCAGAAATCCGCCGGCAGTAGATGTATCGCTGACCCATCCCGACCGGCTCTATTGGCCGGATGAGGGCGTGACCAAGCAGGCGCTGGCGGATTATTACGCGGCGGTCTGGCCATTCATAGCGCCTTATGTCGTCAATCGGCCGTTGGCATTGCTGCGGCTGCCGGACGGGATAAAAAGCCAACAACGGTTTTTTCAGAAGCATGCCTGGAAGGGCATGAATCCGCATATCGAGGAGATCGCCGACCCGCAGGATGCGGACGGCGAAAAGCTGCTGCGCATCGCCGATTTCAACGGGCTCGTGGCGCTGGTGCAATCAGCCGTGCTCGAAATTCATCCCTGGGGCGTAACGACCGACAATTGGGAAAAACCCGATATGATCACCATGGACCTCGATCCTGGCGAGGACGTAGCCTGGAGCGCTGTCATAACAGCAGCGCTTGAATTGAAGGCGCGGCTGGAAGCCCGTGGCCTGGCGGCCTTCGTCAAGACATCAGGTGGCAAGGGGCTGCATGTGGTGACACCGCTTGCGCCGAAGGCCGGCTGGGCGGAGGTGAAGGATTTCGCCCATTCGCTGGCCGAAAGCATGTCGGCCGATGCGCCGGAGAAATATCTGGCAACCGCGACGAAGGCAAAACGCGGCGGGCATATCTACATCGACTATCTCCGCAACGGCCGCGGCAACACGGCGGTCGCGGCCTATTCGACGCGGGCACGATCGGGTGCGCCGGTTTCGATGCCGCTCGATTGGCCCGATTTGGACGAGGTCAGCGGTCCGGCCGCCTTTACGCTCGGCAACGTGCCGCATCGGCTGCAGACCCGGCCGAAGGACCCGTGGGGAAATTTCTTTGATACGGCCGTGCCACTCGAATGAACGGCTCTATCCTTTTGCTTTACGCAATTCCCGGCAAAACCGCTTCGCGCTTTGCCTGGGAAAACCGCTTCGCACTTTTCCTGGAATTGCTCTTGCCTCATCCCGCGCTGTCGAGCTCAGGATAATGCCTGAAAATCCCTTCCTCGTTGAAGGCGAGGCGGCGGGGGGAGGCGAGATAGCGGGCAATGTTCGGACGTTTCGCCACCGCATCATGCAGAGCCAGCAGCGCGGGATATTCCGCCTTGCGGTTTGCCATGGCTTTCGGAAAGGCATAGGTCAGCCCCTCGATCACCTGGAAGAGCGAGAGGTCGACATAGGTCAGCGCATCGCCGACTATATGATTGCGACCCTTCGGGTTCTGCCGCAGCACACGCTCGAAATAGCCGAGGAATTTCGGAATGCGTTCGCGGATGAAGGCGGCTGAGCGGGCTTTTGCCTCCGGCTTCTGGTCCTCGTAATAGAGCGACGTGTCGATCGGATGGTGCGTATCGTGCACTTCGGCGACGAAATCGGTGACGGTCAGCTGCAGGCCGTTGATGACGTGGCGAAGGCCTTCGTCCTCAGGCGCAAGGCCGAGCTTCGGACCGAGGTAAAATAATATGTTGGCGACATGCGGGATGATGAGGTCGCCGTCCTTCAGGAAGGGTGGTGCAAAAGGAATATGCGGTTCGCTTTCACTCTCCATGACGTCGATCATGGCGCTGGTACCACGCCCGGGCTGGCGGGTGATATCGATATAGTCGGCGCAGGCTTCTTCCAGAGCCAACCGCACGAATTCGCCGCGACCTTGAATGCCGTCCCAATAATAAAGCTCGTATGCCATGGCTGCTCAATCCTTCGGTTGACGACCGAAGTCTTTTCGCAATTCGTCCTTGGCTTTTTCAAGAGTGCCGCGTCGCTTTTTCGTCAGTTGGTCGCCAGCACGGTTGATGTAGAAGGTCAGCATCGACATGGCGGCGCGATAAGGGCTCGAATTGCGGCGATCGCTCTCTTCGGCGGAGTGCTTGACGGAACGGGCAATCTTCTTCGGATCGTCCGATTTGAACACGCCTTCCTTCAGGTCCATCGCATCGCTATGTTCGGTAATGTCCTGCGACCATTTCTTCTGCGATTTGGCCATGTCGAAAATCCTTTTGCCGGGTGCGGTGGGCGGCAAAGTCACCGCCTGTCCTATTTCCAATCAGTGGTGGGTATGGTGTTCGTTGCGCTTGCGCGTCGCGGCGGCCTTCTTCGCAGAGGTGGACCGATCCTCTTTCGAGCGTGCGGCGGATGCCGCGCCGCCGATGCGGCCGCCCTTTTCGGAGGATTCATGCGTGTCCTTCTTGCCCCGGCCGGAACCGGATTTATTGCCGCCGCCGCTTTCCTTGTTGACGGTTGCCCAGGCACGCCGTTCGGCTTCCTTGTCGGAGACGCCGCGCTCTTCGTAGCTTTCCTCGATGTGCTCGGCTTTGCGCTTCTGCTTGTCGGTATAGTCGGATTTGTCACCTTTCGGCATCTCAGCCTCCTCTGGTTTTCAAAGGGATTGAACCGGTACGGCGCCCAAAAGTTCCGGCTGCGGGCATGGCTTGCAAGCCCGGATTCGGGAACGAAAGCCGGTTTTGTCAGGTTCCCGATGGGAAAGCCTGCGCACAGGCCGCACATGAGAAGGAGCCGAGAACATGGGAAAACACATCGTCAAAGGCGATGGAAACGGCGCGATCGACGTGAACGGCCAGGTGTCGCCGGTCACCTATACCGTCAGCCTCAAGCAAGGGAAGGGGCACTCCTACGAGGTTGGCATCCGCCTGATGGCGCCGCGCGACTGGCTGCTGCAGAGGGGTTTCGAGCGGGATGCCGTGCTGGTCAGCCAGAGCGGTGCGCGCATTCCCGTCTATCACGATGATGGCAATCATCACGATGATGACAGTCATCACGATGATGGCCGGCTCGATCCTGCCGACACGATCTCGATCGAACTGGCGGCGCGCGACGACAGCTGCACCAGCGAGGTGGATCTGATGCGCAAATTTCCCGAGTTCGACGGCTAGCGCATTTCCGTTTTTCTCCGAATCACGGAAATGCTCTATCCTCCTTTTTTCCACGCAATTCCGGACGCAAAACTGCTGCGCACTTTTGCTGGAATTGTTCTAGCCAACAGGCCGTTGCTGGACGGCGGTCTTTACCGCCCGTTCGAGCGCGATGCTGCTGAACGGTTTTGACAGCAGCACCGAGCCGGACAGGCGGCTTGCATCCGGCAGGCTGCTGTGGCCGGTCGCAAACACCAGGCCGACCGATGGAAAGGCCTCGCGCGCCTTGGCGGCAAAGACCGGACCCGACATGCCAGGCAGGCTGACATCGGCGACGATGATGTCGACGATGGTGTGTCCGAGGATTTCCACGCCCCGTTCGCCGCTATCAGCCTCGATGACGTCATAACCGAGATCCTGGAGAATCTCGGCAGTATCCATGCGGATGAAGGCGTCGTCTTCCACAAGCAGCAGCTTCAACTTTTCACCGGTGATATCGGGAGGTTTGGGAACGGGCGCTGCGGCATCGCTCACCCCCTGGCGGCGTTGCGTCCGGCTGGCAAGCACGTGGCGGATCTTGCGGGCGAGTTCCTCGCGCGTATAGGGCTTGGAGAGCAGTTCCAGACCAGGATCGAGCCTGCCGCCATGGACGATCGAATTTTCGGTATAGCCCGATGTGTAGAGCACGGCGATATCAGGCAGGCGCTCGCGCGCCATGCGCGCAAGCTCCGGGCTTCTCAATGGGCCGGGCATGACGACATCGGTAAAGAGCAGGTCGATATGGGCGCCGCTTTCGATAACGGTGAGCGCGCTTTGCGCATCCTTGGCTTTCAGCACGTGGTAGCCGAGATCCGTCAGCATCTCGATGACAGTCGTGCGCACACCCTCGTCATCCTCGGCGACGAGGATGGTTTCCGTGCCCCCGGTTGCCGGCACACTGTCGACATTGGTGATGCGATCCTCGCTCTGGAACGAGCGGGGCAGATAGAGCTTGACGGTCGTGCCTTCGCCGATCTCGCTGTAGATCTTCACGTGGCCGCCGGACTGCTTGACGAAGCCATAGACCATCGACAGGCCAAGACCGGTACCCTTGCCTTCCGGCTTGGTCGAGAAGAAGGGCTCGAATGCCTGTTCTATTACCTCCTGCATCATGCCGGAACCGGTATCGGTGACCGCCAGCACGACATATTGGCCGGCGGTGACTTCGGGATGGGTGCGGCTGTAGGAATCGTCGAGGAAGGCGTTGCCGACCTCGATCGTCAGCTTGCCGGCGCCATCCATCGCGTCGCGGGAGTTGATCGCAAGGTTGAGCAGGGCGTTCTCGATCTGGGTGGGATCGGCAAAGCTATTCCAGAGACCGCCGGAAACCATGGTCTCAACTTCGATCTCCTCGCCGAGCGCGCGGCGCAGCATGTCGTCCATGCCGGTGACGAGACGGCCGATATTGACGACCTTCGGTTCCAACGGTTGGCGACGGCCGAAGGCGAGCAGTTGGCTTGCCAGCCGCGAGCCGCGTTCGACGGCGGCAAGCGCGTTGGAAATGCGTTCCTTGGCCCGGCCGCTCTCTGCCACGTCCTTGCCGAGAAGCTGCAGGTTGCCTGAGATCACTTGCAGCAGATTGTTGAAATCATGGGCGACGCCGCCGGTAAGCTTGCCGATCGATTCCATCTTCTGCGATTGCTGGAGTGCTGCTTCGGCCTGCTGACGCTCGGCAATCTCGGCCGCGACGCGGACCTCGAGCATTTCATTGAGTTTCCGCAGCTGATCTTCCATGCCGCGGCGCTGGTCGATTTCGACTTTGGCAGCACGGAAGAGCCGGATATTGTCGATCGCGACGGCTGATTGGCCGGCGAGGCTGACGAGGCTCGACTCGGCCGCTTGGGAAAAACGGCCGGGCTGGCCGTGGCCGAAGAACAAGCCGCCGATGACGCTGCCGTCGCGTGATTTCACCGGCACGGCAAGATAGCTCCTGACCGGCAGATGCCCCTTGGGCATGCCTGTATGTGGCGCATTCTGCCCGTAGCGCGGGTCGAGCAGGATGTCGTCGGAGCGCACGATGCCTTCGCCGTCGAAGGTCGGCGCGAAGACCTTGGTGTTGCGCGGCATCGGGAATTTCTCGAAGTTCTTCCGATCGACACCGGATAGCGCATAGAGCATATAGCTGCCGCCCTCGCCATCGTCGACATTGTAGAAGAAGGCGCCGAATTCCGCGCCGGTCAGCGTCACGCCGGCATCGACGACAATCTGGGTAAGGCGTTCGACACTGGGCTCGGCGGTGATGGCGGCTCCCGCCCGGTTGACGACCGCAAGCGCCTCCGATTTCACACGCAGCTCTTCCAGCGCCGTCTCTTCGCCGCGCTTGGCCGACACCTGGTCGGTGACATCAAGGGCCGCACAGAGGATGCCGGCAACTGTGCCGTCATCGTCGCGCAGCGGCGTGTATGAGAAGGTGAACCAGGTGTCCTCGGTGCGGCCGTCGCGGCGCATCGGGATGAGCAGCTCTTTGAACAGCTGCGAACTGCCGTCGAGCGTGCTGGCGACGATCGGCGAGAACTGTTCCCAAATATCCGCCCAGACCTCGCGGAAAGGTCTTCCGAGTGCGTCGGGATGGCGCTGCGGGAAAACAGGCACGTAGGCGTCATTGTAGAGAAAGGCGAGATCCGGACCCCAGGCTACGAATTTGGGCTGGCGGGAATTCAACACCATTTCGGCGATATGTTTGAGGGAAGCGGGCCAGCTTTCGACCGGACCGAGACCGACGGCGTGGAAAGCCGGATGCCGTAACAATTCGCCGATTTCGCCGCCGCCTCTCGGCCAGCCGTTCCCGACGCTTCCCATTCAAAATCGCTTCCTTGTCGTCCGCTGCGCCGGAGTGTTGGCCACCTGGGGTTCAGCCCTTCCAAACCGTCAACATAGAGGCTTCCGATAGCAGGGAAAGGGCGCGGTCGAAATATCCTTAACCCAGAGCTTTGTGCGTCCTTTCGCACGCGCAAAGCTCGATGCGCCAGGGCGTTCAACACTTTTAGCCGTCTGCGGACGGCGCCTGCGGGCTGTTATTTTCGATAGAGTTTCTGCGATGCGGCGAAGGCACGGCCGATATAGACGGAGACCAACTGCACCGGCGCGCGCGGATCGCGGAAAACCAGTCCCACGAGGTTATCGACGACAAGGATGAACCCGAGCGCGAGACCGAGGTAGAGCAGCGCGGCGATGACGAGGAGCGACATCTCCATCCCTCACACGATCGCAGTCGAAGCGCGGTTGCTGGCTAAAAAGAGGATTTCGGTATGACCGTCGTTCATGGCAGCTTCCCCGTCCCGCCATAAACAGTCATCATATCTTCTCGTTCCCGGTTATCGGACGAAGGTTCAACTTTTTTCGGAAGCCTCAAAGCTTGCAGCGTCATCCGGCCTCTGTTCACCCCCGCATGGAAGCCCCACCTCTGAAATTCCATAAAGCACAACTAATTCAGGCATATGACAAACGGGGACCAAAGGGCGTCGCGACGACGCCCTTTTTTCTCGACGTGCTCGGTATTTCGGTGTTCAGGACGCCGTCTTGCGGCTCGCAGTCCGTTTCGGTGCCGGTGTCACGACGCCGTTCGTCTTGCTGCCCGTCACGCTGCGCTTCGTCTTGGGCTTGACTTCCTTGCCGTCGGAAGACGCAGCAGAACCTTCGAGCCTGTCGCGCTCGTGTCGTGCCTGTTCCCAATGGATGGAATCTCGCCCTGTCGGATAGCCCTCTTCTTCCCAGAGGGCGTATGCACGTTTTTTGATCCACTCTTCCCGAGTTTCTGCCATCGCTGATCTCCAGTCACATGATGCCGTCGTTCGAACGCGATACTGCTTGGATGGTTCCAGAGGAGGGGAACTCTTTCAAGCGAAATCGCGCTGCACCCGCGAATATTTCGCGTTGCAGCATATTAGGGTTGAGAATCGACCTTTCATTGGGGCCGAAACTCCCCCGCCTTGTGCAGATCTGACACGAAATCCCGGCGCTGCCGGCGCCGCTCCGCCTCGTCGCGGATGCGCAAGAGATAGGAGGGGTGGATGGTGACCAGAACGGGTGGACGGTTTGTCGGATGCAGGATATGGCCGCGCTGCGGCGTCAGCTTCGCCTTTGGCCCGAGCACCGCATAAAGTGCGCTTGCGCCGAGCGTCACGATAAGTTTCGGCTGCAGGATGTTGAGTTCGGCGCCGAGCCACCAGGCGCAACGCCTGATCTCGCCGGCATTCGGTTTTGAATGCAGCCGCCGTTTGCCGCGCGGCGTGAACTTGAAGTGCTTGACGGCATTGGTGACGTAGCAGCGCTGCCGGTCGAGACCGGCCTCTTCCAGGCAGCGATCGAGCAGTTGGCCGGCGGGACCGACGAAGGGCCTGCCGGTCAGATCCTCCTGATCGCCCGGCTGCTCTCCGATGAGGACGATCTCGGCTTTCACAGAACCTTCGCCGAAGACGATTTGCGTGGCATTCCTATAGAGATCACAACGGGTGCAGCCTTCCGCCTGATGCCGGAGTTCGGCAATGCTTGCGGCATCCGCGACTTCGAGCGCCAAGGCAGGGCCGACACTTGCGGCGATGTTCATGATGGCGATCCTCATTTCCTCGGGATCAATCCATCTGTGCCGGCATTGTTCCCGTTCGGGAATGGGCCGCGCGCTTTCGAAATCGCAGGCCCCTTCCTGAACTTTTCGCGATCGATCCCGGGCCGGCAAAATGATCACGGTAAGAAATTTCGCGTCATGGGAGAGCGGCGGCGTGATTGAACGTCGCCATTTCGCGGCTATATTCGCCTGCGATGTTCTATCTCCTATCAACCTACTGGCCGCATATCCTCTTTGTCGTTTCGATCGCCATGGGGGCCGCGGCGGCGATCCATGCCGCCATGACCAAGGAGGAGGTGCGCGCGGCGATCGGCTGGGTCGGCGTCATCATTCTGTCTCCGATCATCGGTGCGCTGCTCTATGCAATTGCCGGCATCAACCGCATCCGCCGCAAATCGCTGAGCGTCCGGCGCGACGCGCTGCTGCTTGCTGCCGAATTCGACGAACTGGAGACATTCGATGCCGAGGCCGAGACGGTGATCAGCCAGTTCGGCCGCCGCTTTGCGGCGCTGCAGACGCTGGGCGACCGGGTGACGCGCAATCCGCTGACGACAGGCAATACGATCGATGTGCTGGAGACCGGCGACGAGGCCTATGCGGCGATGAAATCAAATATCGACGAGGCGACACGCAGCATTCTGCTCGAAACCTATATCTTCGACCGCGATGCTGTCGGTCTTCGCATCGCCGATGCGCTGATTGCGGCGGCCCGCCGCGGTGTGGAAGTCCGGGTGCTGATCGACGCGGTCGGTGCGCGTTATTCGGTGCCGAGCATTCTCGGCCATCTCAGGGAAGGCGGCGTCACCGTTGCCGTCTTCAACGGCAACGTCATCATGGGCTTGCGGCTGCCCTATGCCAATCTGCGCACCCACCGCAAGATCCTGATCGTCGATGGGAAAATTGCGCTGACGGGCGGAATGAACATCAGGGCAGGCTTCAGCGAGGAGGCAACAGGCGAGAGCTTTGCCCACGACACGCATTTCAGCGTCACCGGCCCTGTCGTTGCCGACCTTTTCGACCTCGCCGCCGAAGACTGGCGCTTCTCCACACAGGAGTTGTTGAACGACGAGCCCTGGCACATCGAACCGCCAGAGCGCAGCCCCGGTGATCCCATCTTAATGCGTGTCGTCGCCTCCGGCCCGGACCGCAGCGTCGAGACCAACCACAAGATGCTGATGGGCGCTTTTTCCGTGGCGCGCCAATCGATCCGCATCATGTCGCCCTATTTCCTGCCGGACCGCGAACTCATCAGTGCGCTGGTGACGGCGGCGCGGCGCGGCGTCGAAGTCGATATCGTCGTGCCTGCGGTCAACAACCTCGTGCTGGTCGACCGGGCGATGACGGGGCAATTCGATCAAATCCTCAAGAATTATTGCCGCATCTGGCGGTCCACCGGCAGTTTCAGCCATTCGAAGCTGCTGACGATCGACGGCACCTGGGCCTATGTCGGCTCTTCCAATCTCGACCCGCGTTCGCTGCGGCTGAATTTCGAGGTCGATCTCGAAGTGCTGAATGAGGGCTTCGCCGGCGAGATCGACGAGCATATCGAGGAAACCTTGAGATCGGCAACGCCGGTGACGCTTGAGGGGCTGCAGGCGCGACCCTTCGCGGTGCGGCTGCTCGAGAAGGTGCTATGGCTAGGGTCGCCCTATCTCTGATTTTTTGTGATCGGACGTGGCAAGTTCGACTTGGCTGCCTATACTGCTGAGACAAGCCTTTTCGATCAACGGAACAAGTGCGCCTGCCGATGCACGCCAGAAAAGACAGCCTTCCCGCCAGCATTCTCGCCTCGATCAGGAGCAGGAAAAAGCGGCTCGATGCAGCCTATACCGAGGCAAGGCCGCGCAGTGCCGGAACGCTCATTGCCTCCTACAACGTGCATAAGTGCATCGGCACCGACCGCCGCTTCGATCCGGAGCGCACCAGCCGGGTGATCCATGAAATCGGCGCCGACGTGATCGCGCTGCAGGAGGCCGATACGCGCTTTGGCGAACGCACCGGCATTCTCGATCTCGGCCGGCTGGAGCGGGAGACGGGGCTGATCCCGGTGCCGGTGGCCGGCATGGCGAAGGCGCATGGCTGGCACGGCAACGTCGTGCTCTTCAAGAAGGGACTGGTGCACGACGTGCATCTGGTCAAGCTGCCGGGGCTGGAGCCGCGCGGCGCGCTGGTTGCCGAAATCGAACTCGAGCAGGGCGGGGTGCTGCGCATCATTGCCGCGCATTTCGGATTGCTGCGCCATAGCAGAGCCCAGCAGGCTCGCACCCTGGTCGAACTCATCAACGACAGGCACGAGATGCCGACCATCCTGCTCGGCGACCTCAACGAATGGCGGCTCGGCGACCGGTCTTCGCTCAATACCTTCCAATCCGCCTTCGGACCGCTGCCGCCCGCTGTCCCGAGTTTTCCGGCCGGCCTGCCGCTTCTGGCGCTCGACCGGATCATCGCCAACCGCAAGGGGATTATCTCGCAGGTGGAAGCGCATGATACGCCGCTTGCGCGCATCGCCTCCGATCACCTGCCGATCAAGGCGCTGGTCGATCTGGAACCGGTGGGCGGTTAAAGCCGGTCGGAGACTTATCCTACTCCAATAACCTTGCGCCGGTCTGTGATAAGCTTAGCCCCGTTGCCTGTCCGGCTTCGGCTGGTCTTCCGACCGTTTCAAAGTTCCAAACCACCAGCCATCTCGGATGAATTCAGCCAGGCTTATTAGAATCCTCGCTTGGTCACGGTGCGCGCCACTATTCAGCCCTGATAGGTCTCCGAAGGGGAAAAGCCGGCTCCAAGGCGAGCGTGGGAAATCGTAGTGCCGACTCACGTTTCGACATCGTTGCCACTGATCCGCTCAAGTGTCTCCAGATGCTCGGCGCACGCCGTCTTGACCAGCTCAAGCAGCAAAGCGGTTTTCTCTGCAAGCCAGCCAAGAGCCTCCTCACTGATCTCGTAATGTTTGGAGTAGCGCGCCTTCACATAGGCCTCGTTCAGTGTGTTGAACCAGGCGCGCTCACGATGCTGATCGCGAGGAAAAGCTTCGGCCAATCGCCGATCCTGTTCTTCGGCAAGGGAACGGAGGAATTTGATGTTGTGAGAAGGCGGGCCGTAGTTTGTTAGGGTTAGCAGGACGCAGGAATAGGCTTGTTCGAGCGATTGATGCATAATGAACGCGGCTTCGTTGTAGTCCTTCTCGCTCAGGCAGAACATCGATACCTTGTGGAGCTTCGAGGCACTCCTGAACCGATGTTCAAAGTGGTCTCTCGCTAACCGAAACCGATCGGCCGGCGAAAGGGGCTCCGGCTCGGCCAGCGGCTCATCGTCCAGTTCGTAGAGAACGATACCTTCCTTGCGGATGTCGGAGAAAAAATACTGTCCTTCCTTGAGATAGGTGTTCACCTCCCGCCTGGAGTGGACGATGAAGCTCACCGGCGTTTCGATCGAGGCCTCGTGGATCAGCCGTTCTGCCGCCTTGTGCCAATATTCGGCGAACTCGCAGAGCTTGCGGTTGTTGACGATGATCAAGAGATCGAAATCCGACCGATAACCTTTCATGGTAAAAGGTTCATCGACCCATCCACCCTTGGCGTAGGAGCCGAAGAGGATGATCTTCAAGATCCTGCCGCGCTTCTTGAAATCGGCCGTGCCTTCCTTCAGCGCATCCTCGAACTCCTCGTGGAGGATTTCGAGAACCCGGCCTATTTCTCGCTGCTTGCGAAGCGGCATATGATCGAGCGACGACTTCATGAGCAATCGATAGGCGAAAGATCCTGCACCGTCCAGCCGCAGATTTCACATTGTACGACCCTAGGTTTGCGTCGGAATAAGTGCACTTTAGTCGGCCCTGCCGACGCAGGCTTAAGGTTCGCCGAGGCACTGGGGCTGCCCTGGTTTACTCTCAGGAATTTCCAGGCCCGCTGGGAGCATATCGTCCGGACAGGGCTCCATTCCGCCGGCGTCGCCGTCGCCGTAGCTTCGAAACCTGCTGAAGCAGTCTTCGCACCTTTCGGCGTGACGATCTCCTGGGCGCAGCATGGTGCACCGTCGTACCGATAGCTCCGACGTAGCTTGCGGCCGATCACGCGCTCAAAGGCAGTATCAGCCTCTTCGGGCATATCGTACAGTTCCACAATTAGCCGGCCATCGGTACCGATCTGGCCCCAATTGCGCACGAGAGAGCTGCCTCCGAGCAACGTCGGCTGGATCGACAGACGATAGAAACGCGCCATATTTCGGGACGGATCGATCCGATAGAGCAGCATAATGTCAGCCGTTGTATCCATGATCGGATCATGCGCGCTCACCAATTGGCCGTCCAACGAGTTTCCTGAATCGGTCGTGGCGGATCGATTCATGTTCTTGATGCACGCTACCGCCTGACGGTTTCTTCAACACCCTGTGAAGAGCTCTTGCCGACGATGGCGATGAGAGAACCGATCTTACCGATCGCAGCCGGCTGTCGCGCGCGAGATGGCTTGCTGCCCGACGCAGATACGCGGAAGGAAGACCCATCCAGCTCGTGTGGACATCCGGGGCAGGGCTCCCGCACGAGACGGCAATCGGATAGCCATGGATTGCTGTCTCCGTTTACGGTCGCTGTTCAGGACTATTCCCGTTCACCATGCCGCCTTTCTAAGGGACCGGCCGCCATCAGCGTCAACCCGCAAGGGGTTCCCCTGCGCTGCGCTCCGGTGACGCCTGCGGCTCGGCCCCTTCTTCGGGCGCCATCGGGAATGGTCCCGAGCAACCGAAGGAGACAATACCATGGCCACCACGATCGCAACCCTCACCGCAAAGAGCGACGGCACCCTCGAAGGCATCTTCGCCACCATCCGGGTCAACGCCCCGATCGCCATCGTCCCGAACGCCAGCAAGGCGAACGATGAAGCACCCGACTACCGCATCATCCACCGTAAGACCGGCTTCGAGATCGGCGCGGGCTGGAACCGCATCGCTCGCCTGACCGGCGAGGAATACCTCTCGGTCAAGCTGGAGGCTCCGGAGATCGGCGTAATCTTCGGCAATCTCGCACAAGCCCCCGGCGGCGAGCCGAACCGGAAGGTTATCCTCTGGAACAGCCCCGCCTGAGGCCTACAGGCCGGCCCCGAAAGCGGGGCCGGCTCCGAGCGTGTCTCTGCCGCGAGCCTTGTTGTTGTTCGAGCCGTCAAGGGCGTCGAGCCCATTGACGGCTATTCTGGTGCCATACGGAGAGGGAAAGTCTGCTCAGTCGATCCGAGGGTGCCATGGCGGCATAAATGCCTCAAGCACTTCGTGGTTCCCCCAATTTTGCCTCCGCTGCGGTTCCCTCCACTCCGACAAAATCGGCTCCCCCACTCGCCGGCTTCGCCGGTCGCTGACGCGATCCTTGACCCCTCCATCCCGCCATGACCGGGACGCTCGTCTTTCACAACGTCAAGGAGACGACAATGACCATTTGCATCGACGAAGTCATCGAGCTGCTGCGCGCAGAACTCGGGAATGCCGATCCTGTCGAGCGCCGGCAGATCGAGAGCGAACTCGAACTGGCACTGGCCGAGCGGGAAATCATCGAGGCCGAACAGGATGGCCGCATCGACGTCGAGCCTCCGTTCTGACGGAGGCTTATCGCCGTGTCCATGAGCCTGACCGGCCAGATCGACCGGCCGCCAGGCTGTCAGGGGTTTCCACCCCTCGACACTCCCGCCACCTCGCGCCGGATAGGGTCGCGTTCCCTTCAGGGACGCGGGTCTCTTCTCTCTCTGGCGTCCTATTCTACTCCAGCAAATCCGGCGTCAAGGACGGCCCGGGCTCTCCGCATTTTTCCGCAGCTGCGCTTCTTAGAAAAATGGGTTCTCCCGCTTGCGAGCCGCGTCCGCGGTCCTTGACCCTCTCTGCAACGGAGTGGCCAATCTCCGCCATCAACGAAGGATGTCACATTATGACAACCGATCTAAGCCTGATGCCCTATACCAAGCTTGCTGCTTCGGCTCGTCGTCTCTGAAACCGCTTCGCAAGAGCTTCACGATCATCCAGCCGGCGAGAAAGAGATCAGGCGCTTCAGCATCAATCTGCTGGACGGTCTCGAGATCGATTTCGATACGCATGAATATTGCGTCAACTGCGGCGACTGAATCACCACGCTGACCGCGGACACTGGCGTCGTCGTCGAAGTCAACAAAGGGCATCCGGCAGCAAACCGGAATTCCGGTTGATGCCGCCCGTGTCGTTTATGGCCGAGGAGCAGTTGATGACAAGCTGCCATAAGCAGCGTCCCGACTCCTGGCGCTTCCCCTCCAGACCGTGGTGTGCTCGACTGCCGGTGCAGTTAGCCTTCCGGCTAGACCCAAGCAAAACCATCAGTATCTTTTTGCCAGACGTAGTCCGCTCATGCGTAGCGATCGACTAAGATCCTGGGTGATGATCTGCTCGACCCAATATTTTCGACTGGGTAGTCGTGCGGCCCGATCAGCGGTCGACGCTGCAATCTGACGCGCCCGCTTTCCCGCGTTCGACCGTTTCGGTTGCCCCAGCTTAGATGGCGCGAGAAGCCTTCACCCTGACCATGGAAGACCTCACCATCCTACTGTTCCTTTTGTTTTCGATGAGCGATGCCAGCCAACATACTAACTAGAATAAAGTAGTAAAATACGTTAACCTGCAGCGGCAAAAGCGGCATCGGCCCTGCGTTCCGATTGGTTTGAGGGCGCAATATACGTCGCTGTCGCGACGTGCTCGGGTGAGGTGGAGACGACAGTGGCGATCATGTTCGTCAGAGC
>NZ_JALBGX010000059.1:0-40966 GCF_023006465.1 Rhizobium sp. PRIMUS64
CGCGCCATCGTGCGCCAGCCTTCGGCCTTCCTGTTCGACGAACCGCTGTCGAACCTCGATGCCGCGCTACGCGTCAACATGCGCCTCGAAATCAGCGAGTTGCATCAGCAGCTGAAGACGACGATGGTCTACGTCACCCACGACCAGGTCGAGGCGATGACCATGGCCGACAAGATCGTCGTCTTGAACAGGGGCAATATCGAGCAGGTCGGCTCGCCGCTCGAACTCTATAGCCGCCCCCGCAACCTCTTCGTCGCCGGCTTCATCGGATCGCCCAAGATGAACTTCATCACAGGCCAACACGCCGCCGCGCTGAATGCACATACCATCGGCGTCCGGCCCGAACATGTGCTGTTGTCGATGGAGAGCGGCGACTGGAAGGGCAGGGTCGTGGTCGCCGAACATCTCGGCTCCGACACCTTCCTGCATATCGATGCCGAGGGCATCGGCATGGTGACGGCGCGCGGTAGCGGCGACTTCCCGGCCAAAGCGGGAGACACGGTCTTCCTGACGCCGGACCGTTCGCGTATTCACAAATTCAACGAGGGCGGCCTTGCCATCTGAGGCAGGCGGCCGGGCGGGGGGCAGGCATGCGAGCCGGACGATGGCGCCCGGCCGTTTCCGGTAGACCTTCAAGAGGACTGAAACATGACGTGCAAATTATCGCTGGCAACACTTTCGGATGTGGCGCGCACTGCCGCCATCCCTGGATATGACAGGGCATCGCTGAAAGCCGGCATCGTGCACTTCGGCGTCGGCAATTTCCACCGTGCCCACCAGGCGATCTATCTCGACGATCTCTTCAACGCCGGCACGGATCACGACTGGGCGATCGTCGGCGCCGGTGTACTGCCGTCGGATGCCGCCATGCGCGAAAAGCTCGCGGCGCAGGATTTCCTGACGACAGTGGTCGAACAGGACAACAACAAGACGGCGGCGCGCGTCACGGCACCGATGATCGACATTCTGCCGGTCGGCGATGCCGCTGCGATCATCGCCAAGCTTGCCGATCCCGAGATCCGCATCGTCTCGATGACGATCACCGAGGGCGGCTATTTCATCGACGCATCAGGCACATTCAATCCGACCCATCCGGCGATCGCCGCCGACGGACAAAATCCCCACGCGCCGAAGACAGTGTTCGGCCTGATCGTCGCCGGCCTGAAAGCGCGCAAGGACAGGGGCATCGGTCCCTTCACCGTCATGTCCTGCGACAACATTCCCCATAATGGCGTCGTCACCGCCAATGCCGTCGTCGGCACGGCGGCACTTTCGGACCCTGCCTTTGCCGACTGGATCCGGGCGAATGTCGCCTTCCCGAACGGCATGGTCGACCGCATCACCCCGGCGACCAGCCAGCGCGAGGTCGATTTCCTCCGGGACAATTTCCAGATCGAGGACAGTTGGCCGGTCTATTGCGAGGAATTCAAGCAATGGGTGCTCGAGGATAAGTTCACGGCTGGCCGGCCGGCGCTGGAAAAGGTCGGCGTCACCTTCGTCCCCGATGTCACGCCCTACGAGCACATGAAGATCCGCATCCTCAACGGCGGGCATGCCGCGATCGCCTATCCGGCGGCGTTGATGGACATTCATTTCGTTCATGATTCCATGGAAGACCCGCTGATCCGCGCCTTCCTTGCCAAGCTCGAGAAAGACGAGATCATCCCGATCGTGCCGCCGGTGCCGAACACGTCGCTGACGGATTATTTCGCCCTGATCGAACATCGCCTGCTCAATCCGAAGATTGCGGATACCATTCCGCGGCTGGCGCAGGACGGCTCCAACCGCCAGCCGAAATTCATCCTGCCGTCGACGCTCGACAATCTGCGTCAGGGCAGGGACGTCGTCGGCCTGGCGCTGGTTTCAGCACTCTGGTGCCGCTATTTCGCCGGCAAGACCGACAGCGGCAAGGATATCGTCTTCAACGACGCGAGCGCAGAGCGCCTGCATGCGGCGGCGCTGAAAGCCAAGGACGACCCGTCGGCCTTCCTCGTCTTCGACGATATTTTCGGCGAAGTGGCGAAATCCGAACTTTTCCGCAAGCGTTTCGCTTATGCTCTCAAAACCCTGTGGGAAAAGGGCACGCGGGAGACGCTGCAGCTCTATCTCGACGGCAAGCTCGCAGTGTAAGGAATCCGGATGGCGGTATCTGCTGCCGCCATTCATCCGGCCTTGCGAGCGACGCGGGACGGTAACACGTCCGAATTGAACTCAGGTTGGGTCTTCCATGGCTGATGCGGAAACACGGCTGGTCATCTTCGATTGCGATGGCGTACTGGTTGACAGCGAGCCGATCTCGATCAGCGTGCTCGTCGGGGCGATGAACGATCTCGGCGTCTCGATCACCGAGGACCAGGCTTATGAGCGTTTTCTCGGCCGCAGCCTGTCTACTCTCATCGATACGCTGGAAACCGAATTCAACGTTCATGCCGGCGAGGAATTCCTCGAGCGTATCCGCACCGATCTCTACGCCCGTTTTCGCACGGAACTGAAGCCGATCGAGGGTATCGCCGCGACGATCGACGGGCTTGGCCTTCCCTGTTGCGTTGCCTCGTCGAGCCAGATGGAGCGAATCCGGCTGTCGCTGTCGGTGACCGGACTTCTCGACAAACTGCCCGACATCTTCAGCGCGACCATGGTCAAGCGCGGCAAACCGGCGCCTGATCTCTTCCTGCATGCGGCGCGTGAAATGCAGGTCGAGCCTGCTCATTGCCTTGTCGTTGAAGACAGCCCGGCCGGCGTTGCCGCCGCCAAGGCGGCAGGCATGACGGTCTTCGCCTTCACCGGCGGATCACACGCCAACTTCGCCGGATACCGTGCCGAACTCGACCGCCTTTCGCCGGAAGTGGTGTTTGACGCCATGCCGGATTTGATACACCTTGTCCGCAACCATAAGCTGGACGGGACCAAGACTTGATGCGTGATCATGTGGTTGCGGTAGATATCGGCACGGGCAGTGCGCGCGCCGGCGTCTTCGATGCACGTGGCCGACTGCTCGCCAAGGCGGAGCATCCGATCGTGATGAACCGGCCGCGCGAAAACCATGCCGAGCACGATTCCGAAGATATCTGGTCGGCCGCCTGCATGGCAGTGCGCAGGGCGATGGAGCAATCCGGCATCGCCGCCGCCTCGGTCGGAGCGATCGGCTTCGACGCCACCTGTTCGCTCGTCGTCCGTGACGTCGAGGGCCGGCAGCTCAGCGTTTCCACAGGCGGGGAGAGGCGTTTCGACACGATCGTCTGGCTCGACCATCGGGCGCTGAAGGAAGCCGATTTCTGCACGGCGACGCAGCATAGAGTGCTCGAACATTCCGGCCACGTGATGTCGCCGGAAATGGAGATGCCGAAGCTGATGTGGCTGAAGAAGAAGCTGCCCGCCACATGGGAAAAGGCCGGCTACTTCTTCGATCTCGCCGATTTCATGACATGGAAATCGACCGGATCGCCCGCCCGCTCGCGCTGCACGCTGACGGCGAAATGGAACTATCTCGCCCATCTCGAAAAGGGCTGGCAGCAGGATTTCCTGGAACGGATCGGCCTTGAGGACCTTCAGGCGCGCGGCCACCTGCCGGATGAGACCATGCCTGTCGGAGACAGCGTCGGCCGGCTGACGCAGGAAGCGGCGGAAGCGCTGGGGCTGACGACGGACTGCCATGTCGCTGCCGGGATGATCGACGCCTATGCCGGCGCACTCGGCGCGCTCGGCGGCTACGCTGCCGATCCTGTCAAACGCGAGCACCAGCTGGCGCTGATTGCCGGCACGTCGAGCTGCATCGTTACCTTCTCGCGGGAACGTAAGCCGAGCCATGGCATGTGGGGTCCCTATTACGAGGCTGTCTTCCCGCAGTCCTGGCTGGTGGAGGCCGGGCAATCGGCGACCGGCGCGTTGCTCGACCACATCGTGCGCATGCATGCGGCCGGTGGCGAGCCGACGGCAGCGCTGCATCAGAAGATCGTCGCGCGCATCGCGGAATTGCGGGCTGAGGAGGGCGATGACTTCGGTGCGCGGATCTTCGTGCTGCCGGATTTCCATGGCAACCGTTCGCCGCTCGCCGATCCGCATGCCGTCGGCGTCGTCAGCGGGCTGACACTTGATACGTCCTTCGACGGGCTCTGCGCGCTCTATTGGCGGTCTGCGGTGGGGATTGCGCTCGGCATCCGCCATATCCTGGAAATGATGAAGGAATACGGCTACATGCCCGATACGCTGCATATTGCCGGAGGGCATGTGAAGAACCCGGTGCTGATGGAGCTTTATAGCGATGCGACCGGCTGCAAGGTCGTGGTGCCGAGGATGAACGAGGCGGTGCTGCTCGGCACCGCGATCGCAGCATCCGTCGCCTGCGGCTTGTACAAGGATCTGGCGGCGGCCGGCGAGGCGATGTATCCGGGCGGCGACGAACGGCTTCCCGACAAGGCCAAGCAGGCGCTTTACGACCGCGACTACCGCCGTCTTCTCGCCATGCACCGGCACCGCGCCGAACTGGAAACGATGCAATAGACGCCGCCTATGCGCTGGCCTTTTAAATTAGTGGTTTGCCGTCTCGCCGAGGACTGTCGCGAATTCCATCATGCGGCGGCGGCGAAGCGCAGCCTCTTCTCCGACTTGGAGGATGACGGATTCCGACAGGCAATCGAGCAGCGCGATCAGCGGCGGAAGATTATCGAGATCGGGGGCGCGAGCGGGCGGCAAAGGCAGCATGACGTTCGACTGGTCCGCCATCCAGTCCGCTTGCTGCGGCGAAATGAGCACCACCTTATAACCGTAGCGCCGCGCCGTTCTGGCAAGCAGCCGTGCCTTGGCGAAGCGGCGGCAATCGATGATGACAAGCAGCGCGTCGTCGACCGCCAGCCGGGCGAAGAGTTCCGCAAAACGGTTGTCGGCGGCGTCGAGGGTGCGCACGCCGTCGCGGGCTTGCGTCAGCCGCTGACAGAAATGATTGGCCAGGCTTGAGAGCCGCGCATGCGTGGCGATCGACACTTCGCGGGCAGTGCTGATCAAGCCGACGGCCTCCGACCAGTGCGCCTGCGCCGTCAGATGATAGATATGATGGAGGGCCTGAATCTGTTCGGCGACCAGCACGGCGAGCGGTTTACCCTCCGCGGCGTCCGCATGCAGCTCGCTCATAGCGCTCTGCAATTGCGCCGGCGATGTCGTCACGGTCTCGCGAATCTCCACCTTGACGCTGTCCAGTCCCTGATAGCCGAGCGCGCGCAGAAAGCGCCCGACGGTCATCGGCGAAAGATCCAGCCTGTCGGCGACGGACGCAGCCGTCTCGAACGGCAGGTCGTTCAGGTGCTCGGTGAAATATTTCGCGATACGGCGTTCGGCCGGCGTGCCGGTTTTTGCGTATTGCCTGAGTTTGTGCACAAAGTCTTCCACATCAGCCTCCCCCGTCTTCCCTCAGAGGCGTTCCGGGGGTGCGCTGTTGCGCGCCCTTGTCTTTGCAACTATTCTCGGAAGCTGCTTCTCAGGCCCATGCGTATTTTAGATGCCTTACAATATTATATTAGCATTCAGTTTTCGACAAGTTTTCTATTACAGAATGCAATTTTATTCTCTCTTGTCGATGGCCTCCACCTTTCCTACATCTTCGGCGCAACCGGAGACGCCTGAGACATGATTCTTGACGCCGCTCGACTTTCGCTCGCCAATTTATTCGCATCGGAAACACGTTCTGTCTTCTGGAAGGTGCTCGGCCTGACGATTCTCGTGCTCGTCGGCCTCTGGTTCGCTTTGCGCGGGGCCTTCATGGCCTTCCTCTTTCCCTGGCTCACGGGCTTCTTTCCCGATATGCCGGATTGGGCGGGGTGGCTCGCTTTCCTCTTCGCGATCCTTGCCGGTATCGGCCTTGCGCTGATGCTGGCGTTGCTGCTATCGCCGGTGACGGCGCTGATCGCCGGCCTGTTTCTCGACGATGTCGCCGATGTCATCGAAAAGCGCGACTATCCCAAGGACGCGCCGGGCACCGCCATGCCGCTCGGTCCGGCGATGGCAAGCTCGATCAAGTTCCTCGGCGTGGTGATCCTCGGCAATATCGTGGCATTGTTGTTGCTGTTTATCCCCGGCGTCAATCTGGTCGCGTTCTTTCTGGTGAATGGCTATCTGCTCGGACGGGAGTTCTTCGAATTCGCCGCTATGCGCTCCCGTTCGCCTGATGAGGCACGGCTCTTCCGCGCCAAGCATGCCTCCACCGTCTTTCTCGGCGGGCTGGTGATCGCCCTCTTTCTGGCGATCCCGATCGTCAATCTGCTGACACCGCTTTTTGCCGCCGGCATGATGGTGCATCTGCACAAACTGGTTTCCGCGCGGGATACCGGTTTGCGGACCTAGAGCCTTTTCGGGTTAGATTGAAGCATTCTGTTGGCTCAAACGGAGCCGGCCGGTCGATCAGCCGGCCCGTTTCAGCCAACCCGAAGGGCCGGGCATCTTTTCGTCAGGGCAAAGGCGATCGGCTCGGACGTACCTTGGGGTATGCCCGTCGCCAATGGCCTTTGCCCTGACGAAAACCTGCTCCGGCAGAATGCTTCAATCTAACCCGGAAAGGCTCCAAGGCTCAACCAGGCAGGGCGGAGACGTCGTACATCGCCGCAAATTCAGCGCTCGGCGGGATCGGCTTGATGATGTCGATCAGCACACCGTTCGGATCGGCAGTGATGAAATGCCGCTGGCCGAAATCCTCGTCGCGGATTTCTCTCAGAATTGGCAGGCCGGCGCTCCGGCAGGCTGCATAGATTGCATCGACATCGGCGACCTCGAAATTGAGGAGCAGGCCGGACACCTTGCCGCGGGCTATAGTCGGGATGGTCTCGTGGCTGCCGTCAAGGATGGCAAGCGCGATGTGCTCATTCTCTGCCGATTGCAGGTGAACGTACCAGTCGCTCTCGAACAGAGCTTTGAAGCCGAAATGCGTGCAATAGAAGCTGGCGGTGCCGGCAACGTCGTCGGTCATGATGACAGGATAATAGCTCGTCGATTTCATCTCTTTTTCCTCCTTTGCATTTACATGCAATCTGTATGTTTTTGCCTATTAACATACATTCTGTTTGTATGTAAAGAGAGCGTATGAGCCGCAGCAATCGCGAGAGAACGGAACAGACGAGACAGGCGCTGATCGACGCCGGTCGGCGTCTCTTCGTCGAGAAAGGTTATGCCGAAACCGCGACGCCGGAGATCGTGGCGGCGGCAGGTGTGACGCGTGGCGCGCTCTATCATCACTTTGAAGACAAGAAGGCGCTTTTTCGCGCGGTTATCGAATGCGAGGCGAAAGCGGTGGGCGAGGCCATCGAGGCGCGCTCGGCGTCTTACGACGCGCCGCGTGCCACGCTGATCGCCGGTGCCTCGGCCTATTTCGATGCGATGAGGGCGGAAGGGCGCACGCGGCTGCTGCTGATCGAGGCACCTGCCGTTCTCGGCTTGTCGGCGACCGCGGCGATCGATGCAGAGAATGCGGAAGCGACGCTGCGGGCAGGGCTTGCAGCCATGCTTCCGAAGGCCGGCGCTATGCTCGAACCGCTGACGTCGCTGCTATCGGCGGCCTTCGATCGCGCGGCGATCGCGATCGAGGCGGGCGCTGAGAGGCGGCAGTACGAACAGGCGATCGCTGTTCTACTCGACGGCCTCGCCGATCATCTGTGGCGGTAGCTCGACGAGCGGCGCCGGCACATCCCAACTCTTCTCCGGCGATTTGCAGAGATCGGCAATGACGCAACGCTCGCATTCGGGCCGGCGCGCCTTGCAGGTGTAGCGACCATGCAAGATCAGCCAGTGATGGGCGTGATAGAGGTAATGCTTCGGGATCACCTTCATCAGCCGCGCCTCGACCTCGTCTGGCGTCTTACCGGGGGCAAGCCTGATGCGATTGGCGATGCGGAAGATGTGCGTATCGACGGCCATCGTCGCCTGGCCGAAGGCCATGGACAGCACGACATTGGCGGTCTTGCGGCCGACGCCCGGCAATCTCACCAGTTCGTCGCGCGTCTCCGGCACCTTGCCGCCGAATTGGTCGACCAGCATCTGTGAGAGCGCGATAACGTTTTTCGCCTTGTTGCGGTAGAGGCCGATCGTCCTGATGTAATCGCGCAGCCGCTCCTCGCCGAGATCGAGCATCTTTTCCGGCGTATCGGCAACCTTGAAGAGCGCGCGCGTCGCCTTGTTGACGCCGACATCGGTCGCTTGCGCCGAAAGCGCGACGGCGACGACGAGCGTGAAGGGGTTGGTGTGCTCGAGCTCGCCCCTCGGTTCCGGCCGCTGCACCGAGAAACGACGGAAGATTTCCTCTCGCTCGGCCAGTGAATAGGCGGTGCGCACCGCTGCCGCCGATTTGCGGCTGACGATCACTTTCGTATCCTGAGGCGTCTTGGTAACGGATTTGAGTTTCGGATTTGCCATGGAAACTCTATACTCAGCAGCCATGATGGAAAGCAACGCCGACAGCTCCAACGAGCAGCCTGTTTTCGCTGCCGAACTCTTTCCCCACCGGTCACTTGGCCGCCGGGGCTTCAAGGTGCTGCTTGCCCTGTCCGGTGCCGTCTGCTTCCTCTACGGCATGTTCTTCATCGCGACAGGCGCCTGGCCGATCGGCTTCTTCTTCGGACTGGATTTCGTGCTTCTCTACGGCGCCTTCTGGCTGAATTACCGCTCCGGAAAAGCGCGCGAACAGGTGACGGTGTCGCGTATGGACGTGTCGGTGCGCAAGTTTACGCCATCGGGACGGATGGTAGAGCATCATTTCAATCCGTTCTGGGCACGCTTCCTCGTTCGCCGGCACCAGGAGATCGGCATTCTTTCCATGCATATCTTCGGTGAGGGTCGGCGCACGGATATTGGCTCCTTCCTCAATCCCGACGATCGCGAAAGCTTCGCCAAGGCCTTCAAGGGAGCACTGGCGACGGTCAAGCAGCGGATCTGAGCTAGAGCGGTTCAGCTTTTTCACGGAAGCGCAGAACCGCTCTAGCTTTTGCTTTTACGCAATTCCGGACGGAAAACCGCTTCGCACTTTTCCTGGAATTGCTCTATCCAGCGGCTACGCAAGAATCGGGTGGTTTGCTCACCCCCTATTGACTATCTCCTTGTGACAAGGAGAAAGACGATGGATATGATTGCCAACCTGCAGACAGACATCACGCCTGACGGCCCTGATTATGACATTGTCCGTCGGGTAATCGAACTCATCACCGAGGATTACCGCGACCAGCCTTCGCTGGAGGCGATCGCGGCACGGCTCAACCAGTCGCCGACCCAGCTGCAGAAGACCTTCACCCGGTGGGCCGGCCTGTCGCCCAAGGGCTTCCTGCAGGCGGTGACGCTCGACCACGCCAAGCGATTGCTGCGTGGGGAAGACATGCCGTTGCTCGAGACCTCGATTGAGGTCGGTCTCTCCGGGCCGAGCCGCCTGCACGACCTCTTCGTCACGCATGAGGCGATGTCGCCCGGAGAATGGAAGGCGAAGGGCGGTGGTCTCACCATCCGCTACGGCTTCCACATCTGCCCCTTCGGCGTGGCGTTGATCATGGTGACCGACCGCGGCCTTGCCGGCCTTGCCTTCAGCGATTCCGGCGACGAGCGGGCCTGCCTCGAGGATATGACTTGCCGCTGGCCGAATGCCGAATATGTCGAAGACCTGCAGGCGACGGTTCCCTATGCCGCCCGCATCTTCGAGCCCGGCAAATGGTCCTCGGACCAGCCGCTGCGTGTCGTGTTGATCGGCACGGACTTCCAGGTGCGCGTCTGGCAGAGCCTGTTGAAAATCCCGTTCGGCAAGGCGGTCACCTATTCCGATATCGCCAACGATATCGGCCGGCCGACGGCGCAACGCGCCGTTGGTGCGGCGGTCGGGGCAAACCCGATCTCCTTCGTGGTGCCCTGCCATCGGGCGCTCGGCAAGAATGGCGCGCTGACGGGCTACCATTGGGGCCTCACCCGCAAACGGGCGATGCTCGGCTGGGAATCGGCGCACGCCTGAGCGGGTTTCCTGGGCGGAGGCGGGTCGTTCGCCGCTTATCGCTCCGGCAGTTCTCCCTGCTGGGGAGAAGTGGCAGACGGTGATGTCTCGGCCAGTTCCAGCAATGCCCGGGCAGCACTTTCGTCGGTGATCAGCGTGTTGCAGCCGATGCGCTTGATCGTCGCACGGATTGCCACGGCCCGATGGGCTCCGCCGGAGGAGAGCACGATGTGCTTGGCCTCCTTCAGCGTGTCGAGATCGACGGACATGACGCGCCGATTGATCGAATGGTCAACCGAATTGCCGTCCCTGTCGAGGAAGTTGAACATCGTGTCGCAGACGCAGCCGGCATCGATCAATTGCTGCAACTCGGCCTTTGATATCCAGCCCTCCGACAGCGAGGTCGAATGCGGGCCGATATCGCCGCAGCTGACGATCGCCAGATCGAGGTTCTCGGCGAGGCGATAGATCGTGTCCAGCCCGCATTTCTCGATCAGATTGCGCTTGGTCTCGATGGAATCGACGAGAAGCGGCGCCAGGAACATGTAGCATTCGGCGCCGAGCTGGTTTGCCAGCCGCCATGTGTAATCGATCGGGTTCGTCTGGTGCACGGCGACGATGCCGCCGAGCAGCGAGACGACCTTGCAATTGGCGCGGCGCGGCGGCCGGAAGCTCGACAGCGAGGCGGTCATGGTGCGGCCCCAGCCGACGCCGATGGTATAGTCGTCGGGGATGGCTTCGGAGAGGAACTGGCCAAGCGCCAGGCCGACATTTTTAGCCAGCGAATTGACGTCACCATTGACCGGCGCAGGGACGACGATCGCCTCGTCGAGGCCATAGGCACGCTCCAGCTTCACCGAAAGTTCAACGCAGTCCCCGATCGAATCGTTGATCCAGATCTGGACTTCGCTGCGCTTCATCGCCTCGTCGAGCAGGCGGATCACCGTCGTGCGGCTGATGCCGAGCTGTTCGGCGACGTCCTTCTGGGTCAGGCCCTCGTTGTAATAGAGCCATGCCGCCCTTAGCCGCAGCGAGGATGCCTCCGAATAGGCCGTGTGCGTGCCGCGTTTGAGCTTGACCACATCTCCTCCGCACGATTTCCTGCCCTAGATCCCTCATGGGATGAAAGGCCTTAGCGACGCTTTTGTTGCCGGGGATAATGACGGGTGTGACACTTATGTCAATTGAAATGCACAAATGTCCTTGACTTTTCGTTAGGCGAATGGCGATAGTCCGGGTGACACACGTCGTTCTTGTCCGTCCGAGGAGGACATAGTGCGGGCATGCCGAAAGTCACGACCGGCCTTCCAGCCGCAAGCGGCATCGCTTGCGTTCGGGAACACGGCTACCGTCCTTCACGTTTGTGAATCATCCGTGACGGATGCGCGCATTTTCGCCTGCAGCATGCAAACAACCTGTCGGTAGATCACCTTTGCCCGGCGGAACTCGCGCCGGTCGCAGCCCAAGTTCAACAAGGATTATTGACCATGACATCCAAGCTTGACCAACTCCGCGAGATTACCACCGTGGTCGCCGATACCGGCGACATCGAAGCCGTCGCACGCCTGAAGCCTGTGGATTGCACGACGAACCCGAGCATCGTGCTCAAGGCTCTCGGCACGCCGATGTTTGCTGACGCCATCAAGGAAGCCGTCGCCTGGGGCAAGAAACAGGGCGGCAATCCCGAAGCCGTTTCATCAGCCGTCGCCGATCGTCTCGCCATCTCCGTCGGCGCAGCCCTGGTGAAGCTCGTCCCAGGCCGCGTCTCGACCGAAGTCGACGCCGATCTTTCCTTCGATACCGAGGCTTCGCTTGCCAAGGCGCGCGCAATCATCGCCGCCTACAAGGATCGCGGCATCGGCCAGGACCGCATCCTCATCAAGCTCGCTTCCACCTGGGAAGGCATCCGCGCCGCGGAAGTCCTGCAGAAGGAGGGCATCGACTGCAACCTGACGCTTCTTTTCAGCAAGGCCCAGGCGATCGCTTGCGCCGACGCCAAAGTGTTCCTGATCTCGCCCTTCGTCGGCCGCATCCTCGACTGGTACAAGAAGTCGACCGGCAAGGACTACACTGCCGAGGAAGATCCGGGCGTCATCTCCGTCCGTGAAATCTACAACTACTACAAGGCGAACGACATCAAGACGATCGTCATGGGCGCCTCCTTCCGCAGCGCCGGCGAAATCGAAGCCCTTGCCGGCTGCGACCGCCTGACCATCAGCCCGAACCTGCTCGACGAGCTGGCCAAGGATGAAGGCAAGCTGGAGCGCAAGCTCTCGCCGGACAGCCGCAAGCCGGATCCGAAGGTCTCGGTCGACGAGAAGACCTTCCGCTGGATGATGAACGAAGATGCGATGGCGACGGAAAAACTCGCCGAAGGCATCCGCGCCTTCGCCAAGGATCTGGGAACGCTGCGCACCATGGTGCAGAAGGAACTGCAGCTCGCCGCCGCCTGATAAGGCACGGCATGCATTCGGAGGCGCGGCTGCCGGCTGGCAGGCGCGCCTTTTTCGTGGTGTTATCAAGCGCATATGCTGCCGGAGACCGATATGGCGGATGAGGAACGAGCAAATTCGCTGGCGGCATTTGCCTACAAGCATGCGAGCTTCATCATCGCCGCCCTTGCCGGACTGGTGGTCTTCCTGCTTCTGACGTCGCGCGACGTCAGCGCAGGCAACATCTTGTTCGGCTGGAATGTCAGCGCCGGCGTTTTTGTCGCTCTCAGCTGGCGCAAGATGCTACGGGCGACGGTCGAAAGCATCCGGAAACGTTCCGCGGATCTCGACTTCTCCGACACCGTCCTGCTGGCTCTTTCGATCGGTGCGGCACTTGCCAGCATTGCCGGGATCGGCCTGGAGCTTCATTCGATCAAGGAGGCGGCACCTGATGTTGCGCTGGCACGGGCAGGTGCCGCGGTTCTGACGATCCTGATCTCCTGGATCTTCCTGCATACGCTCTTCACCATCCACTATGCCCATTATTTTTACGGCGGGGCGGACGAGGAGGGCGGGCTTAAGTTTCCTGACGGGATCGAAGAGCCTGGCTACTGGGATTTCCTCTATTTCTCCTTCACCATCGGCGTTGCCGCACAAACGGCGGATGTCGCGGTCAGTTCGACCAGCATGCGCAAGCTGACGCTGTTGCATGCCGTGCTGTCGTTCCTGTTCAATACGACGATCCTGGCGCTGGCGATCAATGTCGGGGCGAGCCTGCTTTAGATCATCAAAAAGCAGAACATGATGTCATCCGAAAACCGCTCACACTTTTAGGCATCATGCTCTCGCCGCCGCCCTGAAGAAGGACTCGAACTCGGCCAGGTCGCCCGCGGCGACATCCGAAATCGCCCAGAACACGAGCCCGCCATCCGACCATTGCGTCATGTTGTAGCCGTCATGCACCGCCGTCGTCTGCGCGACCGATGCCGCCGGCCAGATGAACAGGTTGATGACATGGCCATGGCGCCGGTAGACGAGGGCCGCAACGGCGCGATCACCGATATAGTCGACACGTCCGCCGACCAGCGGAAAGCCATCCTTGGCGAGATCGCTGACCGGCGGCGAAAAATCGATCTTGCCGTTAAACCAAGGTTTTACTGTATGCTGATCCGAGGTCAGCACGTCGGTCAGATGATCGGCCATCATCGACCTGACATGGCTTGCCATGATCTGGTCCTGCAAAAGCACAGTCTGCGACGGCGCGTTGACAAATAGGATGGCGCCTGCCGCCAGCACCGCGAGCGAAGGCACGAAGCTCCATTGCCGAATGAAATCCAAGGCGCGGCGCCAGACAGGCGCCTGGCGCGGCGGGGACAGGCTGGACGCCGCCGCTGCCTGTTCGAATGACAACATCGACAGGACCTGCGAACGCAGTGCCTCCGGCGGTCGCCACTTGACGCCATCCTGATCGATGATCTCTTTCACGGCACGGACGCTTTCCATCTCCGCGCTGCAATGCGCGCAGGTGGCAAGATGATCCTCGAATTGCGCTGCATGGGCGGAATCCAGCTGGCCATCGACAAAGCCGTGCAGCATGACGCGCCATTCCGGGCAGCTTTTCCGTTGGGCTTCACTCATCCTGCGGTCTCGCTCTTGTTGCATGCATCCCAGGCTTCGCCAAAGTCACGCCGCGCCCTGGCAAGTCGCGACATGACAGTGCCAATCGGCGCATCGATGATCTCGGCGATCTGCCGGTAGGAGAGATCCTCAAGCTCGCGCAAGACAAGAATTTCCCGCATCGCCTCCGGCAGCCGGCTGATAACAGCGCGCACGCGCTGCTGCTCGCTTCGCCGGATCGTTTCAGTCTCCGGCGAATCCTCCTCCGAGGCGATCTGGTACTCGCCACCCTCATCAAGGTCAGCGTAGCCGTCATTGCCCATAGGCTGCTCGAACCGCGCCTTGCGGCGATCCTGCTGGCGCCAGACATGGCAGCAGTTCCTCACGATGGCAAAGAGCCACGCGCGCGGATCGCCGCCACGATAGGTTTCGAAATTGCGGTAGGCGCGCAAGAACGCTTCCTGCACAATATCCTGTGCGGCATCTGCGTCGCGGCTGAGGAAGCGGGCAAAATTATAAGCCGCGTCAAGATGCGGAACGATCATGTCCTGAAAGCGCTGCATGAACTCGTGCTGCATGGTCGCATCCGCCGTCGAAGCGATCGGATCGCTGCTCGATTTTTCCGAGACCATGAGGTGCAATAGGCGGCCCACGCCGCCGAGAAACTCCGCTAGCGTTGATGGCCGAATGCGGGTTCTTGACGCGTGCCGGGCCAACAGCAGCGTCCAATCGGTCGATCCGACGGGATAGGTGATCTGAGCGTTTGTCATCATCCTCCCTGCCTCAACAGCAGCCGAATTTAGGCGTGAGACCGGCAGTGCGGTCCCTTGCCGTCTAGACCGATCGGCACGCGGTTTTATTCCACGCCGGCGCCGATTTTTCTGCACGCAGCGGGATATCGGTCGCGCGCGATAGAAATTACGTTTGCTTTTCAATCACTTGAAGAAATAGCGCTGGAGATCGGGAATAAGCGTTCCTTGCCGGCGATCTAGTTCGTCAGCGAGGACATATGAGCAATAGCCGTCTTCGCCACCAGAAATGCCATCAACAAGAGGAGGCATATTCATGTTGACCATGTCACGTCGCGCCGTCCTGGGGTCGGCTGCTGCGGCTGCTGCATTCGGGCTGTCGTTGAAGCTTGAATTCGTCATGCCGGCATTTGCTGCAACACCGCTGGAGCCGACGGTCGGCTTCTATAAATACAAGGTCGGCGATATCGAGATCACGGCAATCTACGACGGCATCTGGAGAAAGCCGCATGACCCGGCCTTCATCAAGAATGCCTCGATCGAGGATACCAAGGAGGCGCTATCGAAAGCCGGGCTTACCACCGAGTTCATGCCGATCCCGCTGACTGTCGTGGTCCTGAAGCTCGGCAACCGCCTGATCATGATGGATGCCGGCTCGGGCGTCGGCCAGT
This sequence comes from Rhizobium sp. PRIMUS64, assembly GCF_023006465.1. Taxonomy (NCBI): domain Bacteria; kingdom Pseudomonadati; phylum Pseudomonadota; class Alphaproteobacteria; order Hyphomicrobiales; family Rhizobiaceae; genus Rhizobium; species Rhizobium sp. PRIMUS64. The sequence goes on from NZ_JALBGX010000059.1 coordinate 15,413, forward strand.
GGCAGGAAAATGCCACCCATCTGCCGGCGAACATGGCCGCGGCGGGGATTGACTACAAGAAGATCGATACGATCATGATCTCGCATTTCCATCCCGACCATGTCTGGGGACTGATGGAAAAGGGCACCAACAATCCCGTCTTCCCGAATGCCGAACTCATCGTCAATGCCGACGAATACAATTGGTGGACCGCGCCCGGCCGCGTCTCAAAGCTCGCCGAAGGCCGCAAGCCGGCAGGCAAGCGCATCGCCGAGGTCTTTCCGAAATGGAAGAACTGGAAGCTCGTCGCCGATGGCGCCGAAGTCGCACCCGGCGTGCAGCTTGTCGCCGCGCCCGGCCACACGCCCGGCCATTCGACCTATCTTGTCGCCTCCGGCAGCAAGCAACTGCTCGTCTCGGCCGATATCATGTATGTGCCGGCGCTGCTCGCACCCCATCCTGAATGGCAGGGCAGCTACGACCAGGATGGGCCAACGGCCATCGACACGCGCCGCCGTCTTATCGACCGCATCATTGCCGACAATATCGCGATTTGCGGCTCACATTTCCCGTTCCCTGGCTCCGGCACCTTTGTCAAGGACGGAAGCGCCTATGGCTTCACGCCGACAATCTAGGCCTGAAAGGCCGAAAGGAGATCACCATGACGAAATATGCAATTCTCGGATACATCTGGCTTTGCGCTATATCCGCAGGCTTCTCCGCGGTGACGGCGCTTCCCGCCTTTGCCGTCGACAACATGCAAACGACAGACGCTCCCGACCTGACCTCGGTGCGGGCCAAGATCGATGCCAAGGACTATGCTGGTGCGTTGGCAGAGCTTCGCGGCCTTGCAGAAGACAACCAGCAGGCGGATGTCTATAATCTGATGGGATATACGCTGCGCAAGACGGGCGACTACAGAACGTCGCTGACCTACTACACCAAGGCGCTAGAGCTGCAGCCAGATCACAGGGCAGCGCGTGAATATCTCGGCGAACTCTATGTCGAGACGGGCGAGATGGCGAAGGCGGAGGAGCAGGTGTCATCGCTGAAGCAACTTTGTCCGAGCGGCTGCGAGGAACTCGAAGACCTGCAAGAGGTCATCGCGGCCAAGGGCGGCAATTGACCCGCATATGAACGCAAGAACAGGCGGGAGAGCCGCCTGCTCTTCTAACTGGAGGGTATGATGGAAAACGCGTCAAGCCGGCCCCGACTGGCTGATCTTATTCTTCTCCTAGGCAGGCTTCTGCTGTCACTGATCTTCCTGCACGAAGGTTGGTCACTCGCGGCAGATATCACCGCGACCATCGACACTTTCGCGAAACTGGGGCTGTCGGCACCGGTCGCGCTTGCCACCATTGCCCTTCAGATCGGCGCCGGCCTTTCCGTTGCGACAGGGCTCCTCAGCCGGCTTGGCGCACTGGCGCTGGCGCTCTTCTGCCTGGCGACCGCCTTGCTCTTTCACACGAATTTTGAGAGCCAGAACGAGCTGCTGCATTTCGAGAAGGACCTGGCGATTGCCGGCGGTATGTTCGTCCTGGTAGTTTCGGGTGCCGGATCGATATCGATCGACAAGCTGCTGAGAACGCAGACAAACAGAATGCCTCCTTGGCTCAGGGCGGTGTTGTCGTGAATGCGCACCGAAATCCGAAGGCGTAACGAATTTCGCGAGTACTCAGTGGCGCAATAAAACCGAATAAAACCGAACAAACAGAAGCGTCGATGCGGGCTACACTTTTGGCGACAGGTCAGGAGTGTGCCAGTGATGTCTTCCGCGCAAAACAATCAGCAAAAGCCAATTCTCGTCTTTCTCGCAAAAGACGCTGCCTGCGACATCGTCTCGAAATTGAATGAGAACGGATATGTCGCGGCGGCTGTGTCCTCGGTGCCGGAACTGTTCGACGCCTTGCGTTCGGACCGATATTTTCTGGTCGTAACGATGCGATCGGATATCGACATGGTCCGAAACATCAAGCCGATACCGGTCATCAATCTGGAGGTGTTCTTCCACACTGTCCAGTCGGCCACAAAGTCCGTCCGCTCCTCGAAGGAGTTCGACAGCGATGCATTTCTAAGAAGGATCGCGGCCCTCACGGAGTCAAGGACAGGCAGGGTTAGTGCAGTCCGAAGAGATCCGGCCGCAAACGAGACAGTGATTGCAAGCACGGCGAAGGCATCCCGGTGGCGGGCCGCCACATCTCTTCTGTTGAGTCGCCGCGCCGCGCCCAGCGCAGAACGAGCCGATTAGACGTGGGCGCATTCTCATTGCCGACAGACCGGTCTTCGCTCGATTCAGATCCCGATGACCCGGCGCGCGCGCTCTGGCCGGCCACGCTGGGCCACGTTGCCGACGGATCCTATGCGCATCTTTCTACCGGGTTTCGTCGGCTTGAAAGCGTCATTCCGAAACCAGAACTTCTGACTTGGTGCGGGTGTCTTCTCATGTTTCAGTTGCTCGGGGCAGCGTCAGCGAGCGGATATATCATCACGGCACTGTTCGTGCTCGTGGCGATCGGTCGTCTCGCCAGAAACGTTCTCCATAAGCTCACCGCACGGCTTCCGAAGCGCTCAGCGTTGAAGCATTACACGACGGCGATCGTCTCTCTGGTGTTCTTTTGCCTGCTGGTCGTTCGGATGTGTTTCATCGCCACCGTCATCATCGATAGCGCAATCCGAGGTGACCATGTGGAAGTCAGTGGCGACCCCGAAAGGCAGTTTTGACGGCGGACTCCGTGTCGGAAATCCCGCAACATATCTCAACATTACCGAATATAGCATTGCACGATACTCGATATCCTAAAGGCGGAGCGGTGTCGGCGCGGCGACAGATCGTGTGGTGTCTGATGTCCGGGAGATTAACCACTGCGGTTGACAGTGGCCGAGGCCGCCTGATGTAGACACGGTGAAACGTGGTAATTTCGCGCCGAGAGACATCTCCCGGCAAGAGAACGAATGACGATGGCATATGAAATGGCAGTTCCCAATCAGGCTCATATCCTCATCGTCGAAGACGATCCCGCAATCGCAGATATGCTGGTGGACCTAGTTCGAACCAGCGGCTTCGAGGCCTCGTCGGTGGAGAGCGGCGCGGCTATGGATCGAATGATGGCGCGACAGCAATTCGATCTCATCGTCCTCGATGCGATGTTACCGGGCGAGGACGGCTTCAGCATCTGCAGGCGGCTTCGTGCGTCGTGCTCGGTGCCAATCCTGATGCTGACGGCACTCCAGGAGGATATCGACCGCATTCTCGGCCTGGAGCTCGGGGCCGATGACTATGTCACGAAACCATTCAACTCCCGCGAGCTGCTGGCCCGGATCAAGAGTATTCTCCGCAGAGCGTCCTATGCTCATCATCAGGAGGAAGCACTTGGACCGATGATGTTCTCGGGATGGCGCATCGATCCAAAAAGCCGTCAACTCCACGACGCCGATGGAGCGCAGGTTTCCATGACAACCGCGGAGTTCGATATCCTCCTGGCCTTCTGCTGCAATCCCAACAAGGTTTTGACTCGCGAACAGCTCTTGTCGATGACACATGCCGGATCAGCGGGGCCGGTCGAGCGCAGCATCGACGCCCACATCAGCCGGGTCAGGCAAAAGATAGAGCCAAATCTGAAAGATCCGTCGTTCATAAAGACGGTGCGGCTGGGCGGTTATCTTTTCGCATCCAAGGTAGAGCGTCTCTCTTGAGAAATTTCCGGCGGGCTTCGATCCAAAGCCAGATCCTCATATTGGCGACCTTCCTTGTCGTGCTCGTTTCCGTGGTGGCGACCGCCATGGAGCCCTATATCTACGGCCGTCATGATCGCGGCTTTCAAAACGGCCTGTTTGCTGCCAGAGCGGCGATGGTCGCGGAGCAATTTGCCCAGGCAAATTCAGCGCAAGATGAAGGCGCCGTTCTCACGAGAGCAGCAGCGCTCGGCGTTGGGGTCGAAAAATTGTCGCTAGACCGGCCGCTCGCCGGCAAACAGCAGATGGTATCTCCAGGCGAGCTGGTGGCGCGTATCAACACAATGCTCGCCGACAATATTTTCGCGGCATTTCATCGCTTCGTCATCGGTCAATCACACCCTGATGTCCTGACTGTCGGAATTGATGACAAACGCGCCCTTGTCTTTCAACTGCCAGTTTTTCCCAGCTATGTGTGGTTTGTTCCAGCCGCGGCGAGCGGATTTTTAAAAATCGTCATCCCATTGGTGCTGCTCGCATATTTCAGCAGCCGGCTCATCACCGAACCTCTGAGGCACTTTGCCGCCGCTGCAAAACGAGCGAGCATGGAGGGCAGCTGGGAAAAGCCTTTCGAGCCGGACGGCGCATCCGAGATTCGAAGTCTGGCGGAATCGCTGAACGTTATGAGCGATCGAATCCAGAGCATGGCAGAGGATCGAACAAGAATGCTGAGTGGCGTGGGTCATGATCTCAGGACACCGCTGACGAGATTGCGAATGCGTGCCGAGCGTTCCGGCGAGCCCGAGCTTCGCAGCCTGATGCTGACCGATATCGCCACCTTGAGTTTCATGATCGACGAGTGCTTGGCCTATTTCAAAGACGCATCCACTGCGGAGGCTGATCGAAAGGTCGATATCTCAAGCCTGCTGCAGACGATTGCGACAGACTTCTCCGACATGGGCATCGATGTGAGCTTCACCGGTCCGCGGCGACTGGCGTTTATCTGCAAACCTCAGGCCCTTACTCGGGCAATTACCAATCTGGTCGACAATGCGTCTCGTTATGCAAAGCAAGTCGAAATCGATCTGCGAGAGAGCGACGATGGCGGGATCAAAATATCGGTGGGCGACAACGGCCCTGGTTTGACCGATGAGGCCAAGGCGAAAGTTCTGGAGCCGTTCTTCAAAGTGGATAAATCCCGCCAGATCAGTGCCAAAGGCGGTTCTGGGCTTGGGCTCGGCCTTCCGATCGCCAAAGGGATCGTCACCAAAGCGCACAATGGACAATTGACGTTGTTGAACAGGAAGCCAACCGGCTTGGTCGTCGTGATCGATCTTCCCGCCCCTCAGGGGATCCAGCCCGGAGGCTCGCCGTCGATCCCTTCATCACATTGACTTACTGCCCGTCGTGGCGTCGTCACGCGTCGCGCTGCCTTCGCAGCAAAAGATGGCTCGCGAACATTTCCGCATATCATAGCAAACACAGCAACATTCGAATTCCATAAAACCGGTGCCAGCAGATCCCATGCCATTCGGCATTTCCAAAGCTGGAGCCAAGTCATTGATAAAAAATCCGAAAATCGGCGTTGCAGTGATGCTCGCCTGTTCGAGCGTTGCCGCATGCACGACCCCTGACCCCACGATTTATTCCGGACTTGCTTCGGCATCACAGCTCCAGCCGAACACTGAGGATAAAACCGGCCGCGTGCCGTATCGCTATCGGACGAAAGTCAACTGGAGCCAATACAACCGGATCATCGTCGATCCCGTTACCGTCTATAGCGGTCCTGACAGTCAGTTTGGCAAGCTTGCGGAAAAAGACAGGATCTTCCTGGCCAATTACATGCAGGCGCAATTCACCGAAAAATTGAAGACGCGCTTTGCGATTGTCAGCACACCCGCTCCGGCAACGCTCAGATTGCATCTGACACTGACGGGGGCGAAGGCGACGACTGCGGTACTCGGAACGGTCACCCGCATCGATGTTGCAGGCGGATTGTACAACACCGTCCAGGCCGCTCGCGGCCGAGAAGGTTCGATGACCGGTTCGGTGAATTATGCCGTGGAGGTCTATGATGCTGCGAGCAATCGTCTCCTGTCTTCCTATGTCACCAAGCAATATCCCAATGCGATGAATATCGGCGCAAGCTTCACGGCGATGGACGCCTCCATGGTGGGTGTCCGCAAAGGTGCCGATGCTCTGCTTGCCGAGTTGAAATAGGCGATAGGAGCAAAAGACCTAGCCGTGTTCCATGCACGGCCGAACTAGCCGAGACGTTCGACAACAGAGAGGAAGGGCCGCATGCAGAAGTGATGCGGCCCCGATGTCTTCAAGCAGCTCCGCAACCGATCAGAGGATCGCCTGACCGGCCATCAGCGCAAGGACAAGGAAGATCAGGAAGATCACCAGCGCGATGCCGAAAAGAACGCGGGCGATCGTCGCGGTAGCTGCGGAGACGCCCGAAAAACCGAAGAAGCCGGCGATGATCGAAATCACGAAAAATATCAGAGCCCATTTCAGCATGACATCATCCTTTGCGTTTGCCTGGGAAAGACGCAGCAACCGGGAAAATGTTCCAGATCGCTTGAATGGAATGGCGATCTCTGTGAAGCACCTCCCGGTGCTACTGATGGGCATTGCGTCGAATTTCGTACCCTTGCTTTTCCCGCCGGTTCAGCCGTGATTGATCATCACGTGGCGTACGGCGGTGTAGTCCTCCAGTGCGTAGACCGACATGTCCTTGCCGTAGCCCGACTGTTTGAGGCCGCCATGCGGCATCTCGTTGACCAGCATGAAATGCGTGTTGATCCAGGTGCAGCCATATTGCAGGCGGGCGGCGGTCTTCATGCCGCGGCCGATATCCTTGGTCCAGACGGAGGAGGCCAGGCCGTAATCGCTGTCGTTTGCCCAGGCAACGGCATCATCGGCATCGGAGAAGCGGGTGACCGAGACGACCGGGCCGAAGACCTCGCGGCGGACGATTTCGTCGTCCTGCAGGGCGCCTGCAATGACGGTCGGCGTGAAGAAGAAGCCCTTGTCGCCGGAGACCTTGCCGCCGGCAGTGATCTCCATGTGCTTGTGCTCGGAAGCACGGGCGACGAAGCTCTCGACGCGGTCGCGCTGGCGCCTGGAGATCAGCGGGCCGATCTCGTTTTCGGTATCGTCGACCTGGTTGAAGCGGATGCTCGAGACGGCCGAGGAGAGGTCGGCGACGAAATTGTCGTAGACCTTGGCATCGGCATAGATGCGGCAGGCGGCCGTGCAATCCTGGCCAGCATTGTAATAGCCGAAGGTGCGGATGCCTGCGACGACGGCATCGATATCGGCATCGTCGAAGACAATGACCGGGGCCTTGCCGCCGAGTTCCAGATGGGTGCGCTTGACTGTCTTGGCAGCGGCCTGCAGCACCTTCTTGCCGGTTGCGACATCGCCGGTGATTGAGATCATGCCGATCTTGGCATGATTGATCAGGGCGTTGCCGACACTTTCGCCACGGCCGAGAATGACGTTGACGACGCCTTCGGGAAGGATCCCGGAGAGCAGCTTGGCCATCTTCAGCGCCGTCAGCGGCGTCTGTTCCGAAGGCTTGAAGACGACGGTATTGCCGCCGGCAATAGCCGGCGCCAGCTTCCAGGCCATCATCATCAGCGGATAGTTCCACGGCGCGATCGAGCCGACGATGCCGATCGGATCGCGGCGGATCATCGAGGTGTGGCCGGGCAGATATTCGCCGGCCGCCGGTGCGTGCAGGTTGCGCACGGCGCCGGCGAAGAAGCGATAACAATCGACGATCGCCGGGATTTCGTCGTTCAGCACGGCATTGATCGGCTTGCCGCAGTTCAAAGCCTCCAGTGTGGCGAAGCCGACGGCATCCTTCTCGATCGCGTCGGCGACCTTCAGCAGGTAGCCGGAACGCTCGCCTGGCGTCGTCTGCGACCAGCTTGTGAAGGCTTTTTCGGCGGCATCGACGGCGGCGTCGACCTGAGAGAGCGAGGCTTCCGGAAGGTCGATCACTGTCTCGCCCGTCTTCGGGTTCAGGATGTGCTCTTCCGTCTCCGTGCCTCTTTCGAAGCGGGAACCGATCAGCATTTGGATATCCATGATGTTCTCCCTGTTATTTGCCAGCACCGGCGATCTGGTCGCCATCGCGGGTGAGGTAATAGGCTGCCAGGATTGGCAGGAAGGTGACGAGCACCACGACCATGGCGACCACATTGGTGACAGGGCGCTGGCGCGGGCGGATGAGTTCTTCGAGCATCCAGATCGGCAAGGTCGATTGCTGGCCGCCGGTGAAGGTGGTGACGATGACCTCGTCGAAAGACAGGGCGAAGGCAAGCATGCCGCCGGCAAGAAGAGCGGTGCCGATATTTGGCAGGATGACATGACGGAAGGTCTGGAAACCGTCGGCGCCGAGATCCATCGAGGCCTCGATCAGCGAGCCGGATGTGCGGCGGAAACGAGCGACGGCATTGTTGTAGACGACGACCACGCAGAAGGTGGCGTGGCCGAGCACGATGGTCCAGACCGAAAACGGGATGTCGAACAGGCTGAAGGCGGAGCGCAGGGCAATGCCGGTGATGATGCCGGGAAGGGCGATCGGCAGGATGACCAGCAGCGAGATCGCCTCGCGTCCGAAGAACTTCGTCTGGCTGACGGCCGCAGCACAGAGCGTGCCGAGGACCAGCGCGATCGCCGTGGCGATGACGGCGACCTGTACGGAAAGGCCAAGCGCCGACCAGACATCCGGCCGGTTCCAGGCGACGGCAAACCACTGCAGCGTCAGCCCGGGTGGCGGCCACTGATAGCTCTTCTCTTCGGTCGTGAAGGCATAGACGAAGATCAGCAGGATCGGCAGGTGCAGAAAGAGCAATCCGACGGCTGCGGCGATCTTCAAGGTCAGTGGCGATGTCCTGTGGTCAGAGCGCATCGAAAGCCCCCATTTTCCTGGCGAGCGACAGATAAAGCGCCATGATGACGATCGGCACGACGGAGAAGGCGGCGGCGAGCGGCACATTGCCGGCCGTTCCCTGCTGGGCATAGACCGCCTGGCCGATGAAGAGCCTGGACGAGCCGATGATCTGCGGGATGATGTAATCGCCCAATGTCAGCGAGAAGGTGAAGATCGAACCGGCGACGATGCCGGGGAGTGCTAAGGGCAGGAGCACGGTGCGGAAGGTCTGGCGCGGCGTGGCGCCGAGATCCGCCGAGGCCTCGATCAGGTTGCCGGGTACCCGCTCGAGGGCCGCCTGCGTCGGCAGGATCATATAGGGGAGCCAGATATAGACGAAGACGATGAAGGTGCCGAGGTAGCTGACCGACAGTGAGTTTCCGCCGATGACGGGCAGGTTCAGGATGGCATCGAGCAGCCAGGAGAGATGGAGCTTCTCGAAGATCCAGGTGAGGATGCCCTCCTTGGCGAGGATCAGCTTCCAGGCGTAGATCTTGACGAGATAGCTCGACCAGAGCGGCAGCATGACGCCGAGATAGAAGAGCGCCTTCCATTTGCCTTGCGCATAACGCGCCGCATAATAGGCGATCGGGAAGCCGATCAGGGCGGCGGCGGCGGTGACCAGCGCCGACATCACCAGGGTGCGGATGATGATGTCGAAATTCGCAGGATTCAGCAGTTGGGCATAGGTCGAGAGGGTGAATTCGGTATTCACCAGCCCGGAGAAATCGTCGATCGAGAAGAAGCTCTGCAGAAGCAGCGCGATCAATGAGCCGATATAGATGATGCCGAGCCAGAGCAGCGGCGGCGTCAGCATCAGGAAGAGCAAGAGCTTCGGGTGCCGCCAGAAGGCATCCGACAGTTGGCCGAAGAAACCGCCACGCCCCGGAAGGATCGAAGTCTTGCCGCCTGTGATGGTGAGCGTCGTCATGCCGCATCATCCATGTAGTGGATATCGGCCGGTTGCCAGGCGAGGCGGATACCGGCGCCGAGATCCGGCACTGGCGCGCCGGCCGGCAGCATGACATGCAGCCGGCTGCCCTTGAGGTCGACGCTGAGACGCGTGGCCGCGCCGAGGAAACTTGCATTTTCAACTTTCGCCTCGACGCCGTCGCTTGCCAGCCGGATCGCCTCGGGGCGGAGGCTCGCCCAGCGTTTCTCGCCGCCAAGCAAGGCCATCAAATCAGGCGCGATGACGTTCGACGAGCCGACGAAATCGGCGACGAAGCGGGTCCTCGGGCAGCGGTAGATATCCTGCGGCGTGCCTTGCTGAACGATGTTGCCATCGTTGAAGACGGCGACGCGGTCGGCCATGGACAGAGCTTCGCCCTGATCGTGGGTGACGAAGACGAAGGTGATGCCGAGCGCGCGCTGCAGGCTCTTCAATTCTTCCTGCATCTGCTCGCGCAGCTTCAGGTCGAGCGCGCCGAGCGGCTCGTCGAGCAGCAGCACCTTCGGCTTGTTGACGAGCGCGCGGGCGAGCGCCACGCGCTGTCGCTGGCCGCCGGACAACTGACCGGGGCGGCGGGCGCCGTAGCCCGGCAGCTTGACGAGTTCGAGGGCATCGCCTGCCGCCTTCATCCGCTCCGCCTTACCGACGCCCCTGACCATCAGCCCATAGGCAACATTGTCGAGGATGTTGAGATGCGGAAAGAGCGCATAGTCCTGGAACACGGTGTTGACGTTGCGGCGATAAGGCGGAACGCCGTCTGCCGTCTCGCCGAAGATCTGGATATGGCCCGCGGTCGGCTGCTCGAAGCCGGCGATCAATCTCAGGCACGTCGTCTTGCCGGAGCCGGATGGCCCGAGCATGGCGAAGAATTCGCCCGGCGCGATCTCGAGATCGACGCCGTCGACGGCGCGAACCTGGCCGAAATGGCGCGATACCTGTTGGAAACGGACGGCGGATGTCATGAGGGCTCCGGGTCTTGGGATGCACTGAACGGGTGAGATTCTTGCAGACGCAAAAACTCCTCCCCAACCCCTCCCCAGAAGGGGGAGGGACTTAACCTTCAGCACCCTCCGGATACAACCTTACTGCTGCATACAGCAGGGACGAGGCGGCGCCGCTGAAGCCCCTCCCCCTTGTGGGGATGGGTTGGGAAGGGGTCTTACGCTACAACAGTCCCCTCAGTGAGAGCGCAAGTTACCGTCCGCCGATCACGCCGATATAATCCGACACCCAGCGATGATAGGGCACGCATTCGCCCTGCGTCGTGCATTTGGCGACCGGGGTTTTCCAGAACTTGATCTTGTCGAAGTGATCGAAGCCGTTGGTGGCGCAGCCGCTATCACCCATCAGTTCATTGCCCTTGCAGGCCGCAGGAACGGAAGGCACGGCGCCGAACCAGGCGGCGGCGTCGCCCTGGACCTTGGCCTTCAGCGAATGTTCCATCCACATATAGGCACAGTTCGGATGTTCGCTGTCGGCATGCAGCATGGTGGTGTCGGCCCAGCCGGTGACGCCTTCATCCGGGAAAGCGGAGGCGATCTTCTGCTTGTCGACCTGCAGCAGGTTCACCTGGAAAGGCCAGGAGCCGGAGGCGACGACGCCTTCGTTCTTGAAGTCGTCGATCTGGATCATCGCGTCGTGCCAGTAGCGGGAGACGAGCTTGCGTTGGCCGCGCAACAGGTCGAGGGCGGCCTTGTACTGGTCCTCGTTCAGCTCGTATGGGTCCTTGATGCCGAGATCCGGCTTGTGGGCCATCAGGTAGATGGCGGCATCGGCGATGTAGATCGCGCCGTCATAGGCCTGGACGCGGCCCTTGTTGGACTTGCCGTCGGGCAGTGTCTGCTCCTCGAAGACGACGTTCCAGCTGGTCGGCGCCTTGTCCTTGAAGGCATCGGTATTGTACATCAGCACATTCGGTCCCCAGAGATAGGGCACGCCGTAATGCACGCCACCGACCGTATACCACGGTCCGTTCTGCAGGCGCTCGTCGACGGTCTTGAAGCTCGGGATCAGATCGGTGTTGATCGGCTGGACACGCTTGCCGGCGATGAGACGGAGCGAGGCGTCGCCCGATGCCGTGACAAGATCGAAGCCCCCTTCGTTCATCAGCGACACCATTTCATCCGAAGTGGCGGCGGTCTTGACGGAAACCTTGCAGCCGGTCTCCTTTTCGAAATCGGTGACCCAGTCGTAGTTCTTGTCGGTTTCGCCGCGTTCGATATAGCCGGCCCAGGCGACAATGCTGACCGCGCCTTCGCCCTTGCCCAAGGCCTTCAGCGGTTCGGCGGCGATCACCTGCGTCGCGAAGCTCAGGCAGGTGAGAGCCACCGTGCAGGATTTCAACAGATTCGTCATCATCCGTCTCCCGGTTTGCCACTTTCTGTGGCGGTTTGTTCCCGGATGAAAAGGTGACGCGAAAAAGCCGCTTTCGCAAATTCATTTATCAGAAAGACGGTATCGGAAATTCCGATATCAGCGGATGCGGCCGGATCTTAAGGTTTCGGCGATACCGACGAAGTCGCGCGCCGCCTGCGGCAGGCTGGAGCCCTTGCGCCAGACCATGCCGACCTGGACGACCGGCAGCGAACCGGAGACGTCGCGGCTCTCGATGCGGTCGCCTTCCAGCGACCATGGACGGTACACGAGATCGGGAAGCAGGGCCACGCCAGCGCCTGTTGCAACCAGGCTGCGCACCGCCTCCACCGAACGGGTGCGGAAGGCGACATGCGGGCGGGCGCCGAGTGCTGAGAGCAGCTTGCCGGTATTCTCCTCGATTTCGTCGACCGTCAGCATGATCAGCGGTTCGCGGGCGATGTCGGCGACCGAGATGATGTCGGCCGATACCAAGGGATGGCCCATCGGCAGCCATAGTCGATAGGGCGAGGTTTCCAAGATCTCCGCCTGCAGCGCCATGCGGTCGCGCAGGTTTGATATCACCATGACGGCGACATCAAGTTCGCCGCCGACCAGGAGATGTTCGAGGTAACCACCATTGTCCTCGATGGCGCTGACCTCGATGCCCGGACAGGCGCGCCGATATCGCGCCAGCAGGTCGGAGAGGACGTAGCCGGCGACAAGCGAGGTGACGCCGATGTTCAGCGTGCCGGAGAGGGCGCTTTGCTGGCCGGAAAAGCTGGTCCTTGCATCGGAGACGGAGGCCAGGATCTTCGTCGCATGACGCAGGAACTGGTGGCCGTTATGGGTGATCGTCAGGCCGCGCGGATGGCGCTCGAAGAGTTCGACGCCGAGGTCGGTTTCGAGCTCCTTTAGTGCTTCCGTCACCGAGGATTGCGAGATCGAAAGGTTCTGTGCGGCTCGCGTCACCGAACCCTGTTCGGCGACGGCGACGAAATATTGAACCTGGCGAAGCGTGAAGGCCATGGGCGTTTAGAGCATGGCGGAATAGGCCGTGGCAAGCGGCCCAAAAAAGCGGACCTTTTTTGGTGTTTTCTCAAAATGGCGCAGGCTTCACACGCCCACTTAAACTTTCGGAAACGTCATTTCTTTAGCGTTCTCAACACTTGTCCTGCGTTGGAGTTTCAGATGGCGGAGCAGTTGGCGTGAAGGCCTTACTGCGCATCTTCCGGCCTTCCCGGAAATTGGCAATCATCATCGGTGGAGTCGCTCTTCTGGCGGGCGTTTCCGGCGGTGCGGCGGTCTATGTCGGCAAGGACAGGCTGATCGGTGCAACTGGTGGTGGCTACGGGCTCGAATGCAGCGACGTCAACCTGGTGACGATCCGGAAGCAGGACCACGTCTGGGTGCGCAAATACATCAAAACCGAACCGACCGACGGGATGACGCGCGTCAAGACCGCGCTTCGTGTCGCCCAGGCCGTTTATGCCGCGCAGAAGCCGGATCTGGTCCAGGTGGTGGTGCTCGACGAGAACGGCCCCACCTTGCGCGCGGATATTCGCGGCCGGGCGATCGGCGCCGATGTCGTCTATATCCCGCATCCCGACAAGACCGTTCCCGGCCTCGACGACAAGTCCTATACGGCGCGCTACTACGACGGCAAGGCCAGTGAAAACGGGCTGTTCTTCGGCGAGCGGATTGAGATGCCACTCGACGAGATCGCCATGATCAGCGCTGGTTTCAAGGACCCCGAGGATTGCGTCGACCCGGTCGCGGTTGGCTCGACGAAGAACGGGGAAAAGGGCAAGGAAAAGAAGCCGGCAGGCGGCGCACATGGCGCAGCACCGGCAGCCGAAAGCGAAGCCGCGCCTGCCGAGAACGCGGGTGCCGATGTGGTGGCGGAAGCGCCGGCCGAAGAGCCGCCGGCGGAAACTGCACCATCTAAGGCCCATTGAACGAACAGCATGAAAAAAGCGGAGCGCCGGCTACAGCGCCGCGCGTCTTTTCGGACGCGCAAAGGACGCTGTAGCACTTTGAGTTGCTGCATAATTTATCCTTAAATCGATCCCGATTTAAGGAATTATGCAGTTGCACCCCGCTTCGATTTTTTGCTTTTCTTCCGGTCAGTCGGCTTTGCTGCGGCGGGCCGGGAAGAGGATGACGTCGCGGATCGACGGCGCGTTGGTCAGAAGCATGATGAGACGGTCGACGCCGATGCCGAGGCCACCTGCCGGTGGCATGCCCTGGTCGATGGCGTCGAGGAACTCCTCGTCCAGCTGCTTTTCCTTTTCGCCGCGGGCATGCGCCTGTTCGAGCTGCTCGACCATGCGGCGGCGCTGCTCTTCGGGATCGTTGAGCTCCGAGAAGGCGTTGCCCAGTTCCCAGGCGTTGCAATAGGTCTCGAAGCGCTCGACCAGGCGCGGCTCGCCTGGCACTTCCTTGGCGAAGGGCGAAATGTCCTTCGGGAAATGCGTGACATGCGACGGCTGGATCAGGGTGGATTCAACCTTTTCCTCGAAGATGAAGGCGAGGCATTCGCCCCAGGTCCAATCTTTCTCGACCGCAAAACCGGCAGCCTTGGCGGCAGCGCGCGCCTCTTCATCGGTCTTGATGGCGAGGAAGTCGATGCCGGTCGCTTCCTTGACGGCATCGGGCATCGGCACGCGCTTGAACGGACCCTTGAAGGACATGGTCTTGTCGCCGAAGGGGAATTCCGTCGCGCCGTGGATGGAGAGCGCCAGGTTTTCGAACAACCGCTCGACGAGGTCCATGATGTCCTCGTAATCGGCATAGGCCCAGTAACACTCCATCATGGTGAATTCGGGGTTGTGCCGGGTGGAGACGCCTTCGTTGCGGAAGTTCCGGTTGATCTCGAAGACCTTGTCGGTCAGCCCCGACACCAGCGTGCGCTTGAGGAACAGTTCCGGCGCGATGCGCAGGTACATGTCGAGTTTCAGCGTGTTGTGATGGGTCTTGAACGGCTCGGCGGTGGCGCCGCCATAGACCGAATGCAGCATCGGCGTCTCGACTTCCATGAAGCCGTCATTTTCCATGAAGCGGCGGATGCCAGAGAGGATCTTCGAGCGCTGCTGGAAGCGGAGCTTCGAATCCTCGTTGGTCATGATGTCGAGATGGCGCTTGCGATAACGCAGCTCGATGTCGGAGAGACCGTGCCACTTCTCGGGCATCGGCAGCAGCGACTTCGTCAGCATGGTGATCGTCTGCGCGTTGATCGTCAGCTCGCCACGCTTGGTGCGGCGCACGATGCCGGTGACGCCGATGATGTCGCCGATGTCGATCATCGGCAGCAGGGCGCGGGCTTCCTCGCCGGTGACATCCTTGTGCGAGAAGATCTGGATCTTGCCGGAGGCGTCATGGAGATCCATGAACATGCCCGAGTTGCGCGAGGAATAGACGCGGCCGGCGACGGTGACGACATCCTGCGTCTCGGTGTCCGGCTCCAGGCTCTCGTATTTCGAGGTAAGCTCGGCATTGCCCATCGTGCGGTGAAAATGCGCCGGATAGACCTCGCCGACCTGCTCGCGCAGCAGCTTCAGCTTCTGGGCGCGCACTTCCGTCGCGTCGGAGGAAAGGGTGTTTTCGGTCTTGTTGTCAGCCATTGTCGAAATCCTCTGACTGTTCTTACTTCGAGCCGACGAGGGCGGCGACCGCCTGCGAGGCGAGCTTCAGACGCTGACGCACGACGGACCGGCCGAGGATCGCCATGGAATCGAAAAGCGGCAGGGAACGCGATGAGCCGGATACGGCGACGAAGAGCGGCGAGACCACGACCTTCAGCTTCTTGCCCATGCGGTCGGCGATCGCGCGCAGCTCCGCCTCGATCGTCTCGACGTTCCATTCCAGGATCTTTTCGAGATCCGGCTGAACGGTGTTGAGGATCTCCAGGATCTCCTCCGGCGGTGACTTGATCTTGGCGAAGTCGGAAGGCTGCAGGCCGAGATCGGACTTCAGCAGGAAGCCGGCGAGATCGGGCAGTTCGCCGAGCTTGGAAATGCGCGTCTGCGACAAGCGCAGACCTTCCTTCAGACGGTCGTTTTCCATCGCCCAGGTCAGCACACGCGCCTGGAACTCCTCTTCGGACAGCTTCTCGCGGATCCAGCGGCCATTGAGCCAATCGAGCTTTTGAATGTCAAAGATCGCACCGGCCTTGGAGAGGTTTTCCGGGTCAAACTTCTCGGAGAGCTCGTCCATCGTCAGGAGCTCTTCGCCCTCAGCGATCTGGACGAAGAACAGACCGAGGAAGTTCATCAACGCTTCGGGAATGTAGCCAAGCGCGGAATAATAGGAGATCGAGGTCGGGTTCTTGCGCTTCGACAGCTTCGACTTGTCGGCATTGCGCATCAGCGACAAGTGCATGAAGACCGGCTGGTCCCAGTCGAAATAGCGATAGAGCAGGATGTGCTTCGGCACGGAGGCCAGCCATTCTTCGCCGCGTGCGACGTGAGTGATCTTCATCAGATGGTCGTCGATGACGTTGGCCATATGATAGGTCGGCATGCCGTCGGCCTTGATGAGCACCTGCATGTCGACCGAATCCCACGGAATGGAGACATCGCCGTAGACGCCGTCCGTGAAGTCGCAGGAGCCTTCGGCCGGAATCTTCATGCGGATGACGGTCGTCTCGCCGGCGGCCATGCGCGAGGTGACTTCCTCGGCCGTGAGGTTGAGGCAGAGACCATCGTACTTCGGCGGCTTGCCGGCGGCGCGCTGGGTTTCGCGCATCTGCTCCAGCCGCGCGGGTGTGCAGAAGCAGCGGAAGGCATGGCCCTTGTCCAGCAATTCCTGCCCGTAAGGCTGGTACATTTCCTTGCGGTCGGACTGGCGATAGGGGCCGTAGGGGCCGCCGATATCGGGGCCTTCCTTCCATTCCAGACCGCACCATTTCAGCGCGTCCAACACCTTCGTCTCGAATTCCGGGGTCGAGCGCGTCGCATCGGTATCCTCGATACGCAGGATGAACTCGCCGCCGTGCTTCTTGGCGAAAAGGTAGTTGAAGAGAGCGATGTAAGCGGTGCCGACATGCGGCTCGCCGGTCGGCGAGGGAGCGATGCGAACGCGGACGCCGGTAGCTGTCCCGGAAACTGTCATTGTGTGTGCCCGTCAATGATGCCGGACGGCTTTCATGGGGAAAGCGACGTTCGGCCGGAAGGATGCAGATATCTTCATCGGCAAACCGGCCGGAAAAGGGCATGCGCCCGCACTATCCGCCGATCGTCCGTTCGGCTGGCCTTAGGCCATATTCAACCGGGCGCGTCAAGAAAAACCACGCCTGCAAAGGCCTGATGGTGGTGCGTGAGGGCGCGTCGGTTCCGCCGCGCCCTCGTGCCCAAGCCTCAATGCGCGGCGTCGCGTTTTCGCTTGCGGGCGTTGCGTGCGATCATGTTCAGTACCTCGACCAGCGCCGAGAAGGCCATGGCGGCATAGACGTAGCCCTTCGGCACATGGAAGCCCATGCCTTCGGCGATCAGCGTCGTGCCGATCATCAGCAGGAAGGCGAGCGCCAGCATGACGATCGTCGGGTTCCTCTCGATGAAGTTGGCAAGCGGGGTCGCGGCAACAAGCATGACGGTGACAGCGGCGACGACGGCGACCACCATGATCGGCAGATGCGGCGTCATGCCGACGGCGGTGATGATGCTGTCGACGGAGAAGACGAGGTCGAGCAACAGGATCTGGCCGATGGCCGATGCAAAGCCTGTCGTGGCCGACTTGGCGATGAAATCCTCTTCATGGTCCACGGGGTCGACGCTGTGGTGAATTTCCTTGGTGGCCTTCCAGACGAGGAACAGACCGCCGGCAATCAGGATGAGATCCTTCCAGGAGAAGCCGTGGCCGAAGGCTTCAAACAGCGGTTCGGTCAGCTGCACGATCCAGGCGATGGTGCCGAGCAGGACGAGACGCATGACGAGCGCAAGACCGATGCCGATCTTGCGGGCCCTCTCCCGGTGCTCAGGCGGCAGTTTGTTGGTGAGAATGGAAATGAAGATCAGGTTGTCGATCCCGAGAACGACTTCCATCACCACCAGCGTGATGAGCGCCACCCAGGCGGCCGGATCCTGAATGAGCGTCATGATTTCCTGCATCAGCGTATATCCCTTTCGCGTCACATGCGTGAATGACGCTCGCAATGTAATGTTGCCGGCCTGCCAAGCAAGCGCAGCAAGGGGTATACGAAACCGATGTGACTTTTATTCCCTAGAACAGGATTTAAGGCCGGGTCGGCCTTAAATTTGAATCCTGTTCTAAATTAAAGAGTTGGAGCATGACGTCGTCCGAAAACCGCTCGCACTTTTCGGCATCATGCTCTGATCGGCAACCAGATTTCGGTGACGCCCATGCCCGTATAGGGGTCGAAGCGCTCGTCATAGCGTTCGAACATGTCGGGTGTCTCGCCGTGCTCCAGGCCCGAGGTCGGCCACCATGCGCCAAAAATCCGGTTCATCGTCGCCGGAATGCCGGAGACGTGGCCGCGATGGGCAAAGACGGCGTAGCGCTGACCTGGAAGCTTGAGCGTTGCAAAATCTCCCGGCAGATCGTCGGCATCGGAGATTTCGACCGCGGCCATATAGCGGAATTTCTCCGCTTCGCCGTCGATATGCGTGCAGATGCCGTAGGCGACATTGCCTTTCTGACCGGAGATATGACCGAAATGGGCATTGAACTTCTGCCAGAGAGAGGGAATGGCGGCGTTGCCGCCATAGGGGTAAATCTCCTGCAAGCCGGCAAACAGCATCGGTTGGAGGGTTTCGAAGCGGGGCGGTTCGAGGTCGTTGAGGTGGGCAGGGTCCATTCTGATCGGCTCCAGCAAGACAAGGTTACGGGCGTGCCCCTGTCTGCGCACCGCATCCGGCGTCATGCCGAACTGGTCGCGGAAGGCACGGGTGAAGGCCTCGTGCGAGCCGTAGCCCGCGCAAAGCGCAACCTCGAGAATGGTGGATGAACCGCCGACCAGTGTGGGCACGGCGCGGCTGAGGCGCCGCCCTCTTATATAGCCGCTGATCGAGTGACCGGTGACGAGCCCGAAGACGCGCGACAGATGGTAGCGCGACAATCCGGCTGCTTCCGATATCTCTTCCAGCGATATATCGCTTTCGAAATGGCTCTCGATGAACCAGATCGCCCGTCCAACGGCGCTCATCCTCACTCTCCTACAGCGCCGCGCGTCTTTTTGAGAGGCGCAAAGGACGCTGTAACACTTTGAAGTGCTGCATAATTTTATCCTTAAATCGATTCCGATTTAAGGAATTATGCAGTGTTGCAGCTTCTTCCTTAAAGAAAAGCCGGCAGCCGGATTTGATCGCTATTGCGGGATTTTGGCCGATGGAGTGCGGCGGTCTAGGGTGTGGTCAGGCGGTCTCGTGCCGGCGCACGCCATAGGCGGCCATGAAGACCCGGATGGCGCCGCGGATGACGCGCTCGATTTCGTCACGCGGCGGCGGCTCTTCCATGCTTCCAAACAGGCGGAGTTTGAAGAAACTACCGCTGGCGAGATCGAGAAACTGGCCGGCGGCGAGATCGATGTCGTCGATCTCCAGCCTGCCTTCGGCGATGTGCCGTTCCAGGAAGTCGCGCATGATGGTGCGCAGGTTTACCGGGCCCTTGAAGAAGCGTTGACAGAGCACCGGCATGCGGTCGCGAACGCCGAGAACGGTGCGCATCGCGTTGATGACCTTCTCATCGGTCATGTGGGTGACGAAGCTTATCCCGAATTCGTACAGGCCGGCTTCGGGATCGTCATGTTCGGCAAGTGCCGTGCGCACGGCCGCCACGAAGGCGGCGCGCTCGGTCTCGATCATCGCCGAAAACAGCTCTTCCTTGTTGGTGAAATAAACGTAGAGCGTTCCCTTGGAGACTCCGGCCTCGCGCGTCACGTCATTCATGCTGGCGGCGTCGAAACCCATCTTCATGAAGACGCGCTTGGCGCCGGCGAGAATCTGTTGGCGCTTGGCCGGATCTTCGCCTGCGGCAAATCGGCCTCCGGCAGCGGGAGGGCTGAATACAGCGGCGTGGTCGAGTTTCAGCGTCATGTCCTCTTAACCGTGTTTACGGTTTCGCACTTTCTTTAAAGAAATCGAACCGATTGGTTCTATACATCTTGATATGACGATAAAACAGGTTTAAGTCAACTGAACCGAACCGTTCAGTTCGATTATTTACTCCAAGATCGGTAAAGTGGTTATGTCGAGCAACCAGAAGAGCAACGTCGCGCGTATCGTCAGCGAAAACGCCGGGACCGAAGAGGTAAAGGCCGAGGTTGCGGCCGTTGCAGAAGCTCCGACGGCGGAAGCCCGCGAAGTACCTTCCGCTCCCGCGCAGTCGGCGCCGGCTTCGGTCGCCGCCGCACCTGCGGCAGCAAAGAAGCGCCGCAGCCCGGTGCTGCCGATCGTCGTGCTCGCCCTTCTCGCAGGCGGCGGCTGGTATGGTTACGAATGGTGGACGAACGGCCGCTTCATGGTGTCGACCGACGACGCCTATATCGAAGGCGATATCGCAACGATTTCGCCGAAGGTCACGGGCTACGTCGCGAAGGTGAACGTTGTCGCCAACCAGGAAGTCAAAGCGGGCGACGTGCTTGCCACGCTTGATAACGGCGACTATCAGAACGCCCTCGACTTGGCCCAGGCCCAGATCGTCACCGAACAGCTTTCGCTGCAGCGTATCGACGCGCAGATCGAAGGCGCGAATGCGAGCCTCGTGCAGGCGCAGGCGCAGAAGGTGGCACTCGAAGCGGCCGTTCGTGGTGCCGAGATCACGCAGAAGCGCCAGAGCGACCTTCAGGCGAAGTCGGTCGGCACCGCCGCCGATCTCGACAACGCCAATATCGCCCTCGACCAGGCCAAGGCCAATCTTGCCGGCGGCGACGCCAACATCACCGCTGCACAGGCCAACATCACCATCCTCCAGGCCCAGCGCAAGGAAGCAGAAGGCTCGGTCCGTTCGCTGGAAATCTCGCGCGACAAGGCCATCCGTGACCTTTCTTTCACCGTGCTCAAGGCGCCTTATGACGGCATTGTCGGCAACCGCTCCGTCCAGGAAGGCGACCTGGTCTCTCCCGGCCAACGCCTGATGGCACTCGTTCCGGTGCGCCAGCTCTACATCGACGCCAATTTCAAGGAAACGCAGATCCAGCATCTGGTGCCGGGCTCGAAGGTCAACGTCCAGGTCGATGCCTATAGCGATCATCCGGTTGTCGGCACCGTCGAATCGATCTCACCGGCCTCCGGCTCGGTGTTTTCGATGCTGCCGCCCGAAAACGCCACGGGCAATTTCACCAAGGTGATCCAGCGGGTGCCAGTGCGCATCGCGCTGCCGCAGGATGCGCTCGACAGCGGGCGTCTGCGCGCGGGCCTTAGCGTCGTCGTCGACGTCGACACCCGTACGGCGCCGAGCAAGTAAGCCTTTAGAGCAATTCCTGCAAAAGTGTGCAGCGGTTTTGCACCCGGAATTGCGTGAAACAAAGAGATAGAGCAATTCCGTAATTCGAAGAAAAACGGAATTGGTCTGGAAAGGCGGAGGTGGTCTGATGGCCGGGAGCGCGACAGCAACAGCGGGGACGATTCCGGCAGCGCCTGCCCATGCCGACGAGCGCATGGACCCGAAGAAGCTCATCGCCTTCTTCGCGATGGTGCTCGGCATGTTCATGTCGATCCTCGACATCCAGATCGTTTCGGCCTCGCTTGCGGAGATCCAGGCTGGCCTTTCGGCCGGCAGCGACGAGATCGGCTGGGTGCAGACGTCCTATCTGATCGCGGAAGTGATCATGATCCCGTTGTCTGGCACGTTGGCGCGCATCATCTCGACGCGTTATCTCTTCGCGATCTCGGCCGCCGGCTTCACCATGGCGAGCGCGCTGGCGGCGACGGCGACGAATATCGACCAGATGATCGTCTATCGCGTCATCCAGGGCTTCATCGGCGGCGGCATGATCCCGTCGGTCTTCGCGGCCGCCTTCACCATCTTCCCGCCGTCGAAGCGTAGCATCGTCTCGCCGATCATCGGCCTGATCGCGACGCTGGCGCCGACTATCGGCCCGAC
This sequence comes from Rhizobium sp. PRIMUS64, assembly GCF_023006465.1. NCBI lineage: Bacteria > Pseudomonadati > Pseudomonadota > Alphaproteobacteria > Hyphomicrobiales > Rhizobiaceae > Rhizobium > Rhizobium sp. PRIMUS64. Next base: position 37,375 of record NZ_JALBGX010000059.1, read on the forward strand.
GGTCGGCGGTTATCTCAGCCACGCCTTCTCCTGGCATTGGCTGTTCCTCGTCAATATCGTTCCCGGCATCATCGTCACGATCGTCACCTGGAACTTCATCGATTTCGACAAGCCGGAACTGTCGCTCTTCAAGAAGTTCGACTGGTGGGGGCTGATCTCGATGGGCGTGTTCCTCGGCGCGCTGGAATATGTGCTCGAAGAGGGCAACTCGAACGATTGGTTCAACGACAGTTCCATCACCATCGCAGCGGTTGCCTCCGGCGTTGCAGCCATCGTCTTCTTCTATCGCGCCTTCACGGTGGATTTCCCCGTCGTCGACCTGAAGGCTTTCGCGAACCGGAATTTTTCCTTCGGCTCGGTGTTTTCTTTCGTCATGGGCATCGGCCTCTATGGCCTCACCTATATCTATCCCGTCTATCTCGGGCGCATCCGTGGATATGACTCATTGATGATCGGCGAGACGATGTTCGTCTCCGGACTTGCGATGTTCTTCACCGCGCCGATCGCCGGCCGGCTGTCGACCAAGATGGACCTGCGCCTGATGATGGTGATCGGCTTCGTCAGTTTCGCTGCCGGCACTTTCATCATGATGCATCTGACGGCGGATTGGGATTTCTACGAACTGTTCATCCCGCAGATCCTGCGTGGCTTCGGGCTAATGATGTGCATGGTGCCGATTAACAACATCGCGCTCGGCACGATGCCGCCCTCGCGCATGCGCGGCGCGTCCGGCCTGTTCAATCTGACCAGAAACCTCGGCGGCGCCGTCGGCCTTGCCGTCATCAACACCGTGCTCACCAATCGGCAGGACGTGCATTACGAGCGGCTGCGGGAGAATATGGATTGGGGCAATCCGGCGGCGATCGACCAGATGAACAACATGGCCGCCAATTTCAATACCTATGGCATGGATGGCGCCTCGGTCGCGATCAAGCAGATGGTGGGGCTTGCCACCAAGCAGGCGATCATCCTCTCCTTCAGCGACGTGTTCCTGATCCTGACCGCACTCTTCCTTGCCATGATCCTCGGTGTCGCGATGATCAAGAAACCCGCGCCGCAAGGCGGGGGAGGCGGTGGCGGCCACTGACCTCCGGCCTGCTGCCCCTTGAAAAGGCCCTCTTCGGAGGGCCTTTTTGTTTGCCGTTTTCTGGCCTCCGTGTCATCAGCCAGATAAGCGTTGGCCGGATCGGTGCGAAGCGGACGGCAATACCGGAAAACAAAGCGGAAATTGGCCTATTCGATTTTTTGATTTACGTACATCAAAAATGGCGCTAATGGTCTCGTCAGGAGGAATGATGAGGCCAACAGTTCACGATATCGCCGCTGCCGCCGGTGTCAGTCTCGCGACTGTCGACCGGGTTCTCAATCAGCGCCCCGGTGTGCGCCACGTCACGCGGGAAAAGGTCGAGACCGCGATCCGCGAGCTCGGTTATGTCAGAGACGTCGCCGCCGCCAATCTTGCCAAGGGGCGCACCTATCCGCTGGTCTTCATCCTTCCGGCCAGCGACAATTCCTTCATGTACGGGCTCAATGCCGAAATCCGGCAGGCCGCTGTCCGCTCGCCGGCCGAGCGTACCGATATCCGCACCATCGAGGTGCCGGCCTTCGATCCGGCCGCCCTCGTCTCCGTGCTCGAAGGGCTTTCCCAGGAAAAACCTTGTGGCATCGCACTGGTCGCGACCGATGCGCCTGAGGTGCGCGCCGCCGTCGACCGGCTGGTGCGCGAGCGCTTTCCCATCGTTACCCTGGTTTCCGATCTCACGGGCTCGCTGCGCCATCACTATGCCGGCGTCGACAATATCGCGGCCGGCCGTACAGCCGCCCGACTGCTCGGGCGATTTCTTGGGCGGCGAAAGGGCGAGATCGCTGTGCTCGCCGGCTCCATGCTGGTGCGCGATCATCGCGAGCGGCTGGAGGGCTTTAGCGCAGTCATGGCCGAGGAATTTCCTGATCTGGCGATCCTGCCGGTTCTCGAAGGCCGCGACGACCCCGAGGTCGCCCACATGCTCGTCGCTGACGCGCTTTCGAGGAATGCCGGAATCATCGGCGTCTACAGCCTCGGCGCCGGCAATCGCGGCCTGATCCGGGCTCTGAAGGAGAAGGCCGTCGACCGCATACTGACCGTGATTGCCCACGAGCTGACCGCCCATACGCGGGCGGCACTCATCGACAACACGATCGACGCGATCCTCAACCAGGATGCCGGCCATGAGGTGCGCAGCGCAATCCGCGTGCTGAAAGCCAAGGCGGATGGGCTTGCCGTCATCGAAGCGCAGGAGCGCATCCGCCTCGACATATTCCTGAAAGACAATCTGCCGTAACGGCAAAGGGAGAAATACCACATGTATCTGGGTCTCGATCTCGGAACCTCCGGCGTCAAGGCGATGCTGATCGACGGTGATCAGAAGATCGTCGGCTCGGCCAATGGTTCGCTCGACGTCTCGCGTCCGCATTCCGGCTGGTCGGAGCAAGAGCCGGCCCACTGGGTGCGCGCCACGGAGGAGGCTGTCGCCGGCCTCAAGGCAAAACATCCGAAGGAGTTAGCTGCGGTCAAGGGCATCGGCCTTTCCGGCCAGATGCACGGCGCAACGCTCATCGATGCCTCCGACAAGGTCCTGCGCCCCTGCATCCTCTGGAACGACACCCGCAGCTATGTCGAGGCCGCGGCACTCGATGCCGATCCGCGCTTTCGCGCGCTCACCGGCAACATCGTTTTCCCCGGCTTCACGGCGCCGAAGCTCGCCTGGGTCGCAAAACATGAGCCCGATGTCTTCGCCAAGATCGCCAAGGTGCTCTTGCCGAAGGACTACCTGCGTCTTTGGCTGACTGGCGAATATATCTCGGAAATGTCGGATTCTGCCGGCACTTCCTGGCTCGACACCGGCAAACGCGCCTGGTCCTCCGAACTGCTCGCCGCCACCAAGCTTTCCGAGGAGCAGATGCCGGCGCTTGTCGAAGGCACCGAGCAGGCCGGCAAGCTCCGGTCCGAACTGGCGGCGCAATGGGGTATATCAGGTGATGTCGTCGTTGCCGGTGGTGCCGGCGACAATGCGGCTTCGGCCTGCGGCATGGGCACGGTCAGCGATGGCGCCGCCTTTGTCTCGCTCGGCACATCAGGCGTACTTTTTGCCGCGAACGGCTCGTATCTGCCGAAGCCGGAAAGCGCCGTGCATGCCTTCTGCCACGCGCTGCCGAACACCTGGCACCAGATGGGCGTCATCCTGTCGGCGACCGATGCACTGAACTGGCATTCCGGTGTGACCGGCAGATCGGCCGCCGATCTTACCGGCGAGGTCGGCGACACGCTGAAGGCGCCCACCGGTGTCACCTTCCTGCCTTATCTCTCCGGCGAGCGCACACCGCACAATGATGCCGTCATCCGCGGCGCCTTCATCGGCCTCGAACACGAAAGCAGCCGTATCGTTCTGACCCAGGCAGTGCTCGAAGGTGTCGCCTTCGCCATTCGCGACAATCTCGAAGCGCTGCGCTCGGCCGGCACCGGCATATCCCGGGTCACGGCAATCGGCGGCGGTTCGCGCTCGCGTTACTGGCTGGCGTCGATCGCGACCGCGCTCGGCGTTCCGGTCGACCT